>JANNCK010000030.1:0-4438 GCA_031386545.1 Sphingomonadales bacterium | reverse complement strand
CTCAAGGAAAAACTGCTGGCGGCGTTACGCGGTGGCATCACCACGGTGCTGATCCCCCACGAAAACGAGAAAGACCTTGCCGAAATCCCGGCGAACATTCGCGACGGGCTGAAAATCATCCCGGTTCGCCATGTTGACGAGGTGCTGGCGCTGGCGCTCGTGGACCCTTTGGTGGCAATCGAATGGACCGAGGCCGACGAGCTGGCGGCGCAACCGCCAATTGCTGCGGCGTTGAATGAGGAAGCTGTTCGCCACTGATATTGTTGATCAGGCGGAGCTTACGTTTCACTAATCGATGAATTTCGACGTTTTTGCTTTGACAGAGCAACGTGTCTCGTCGTTATGTCGGCGCTTCGCGCCCTGATTCCGTACGGGTGCACAGCAATTGAACAGGGGTTCTCAGGGCATGAACAAACAAGAGCTGATCGGCCATGTTGCGGACACCGCGGGGCTGTCGAAGGGCGACGCGGTCAAAGCTGTCGAAGCCGTTTTTGATTCGATTACCGCGACGCTGAAAAAGGGCGGCGAAGTCCGCCTCGTCGGATTCGGTACGTTCTCGGTGTCGAAGCGCAAGGCCTCAACCGGTCGCAACCCGCGCACGGGCGAACCTATGGCGATCAAGGCATCGACGCAGCCCAAGTTCAAGTCGGGCAAGGGACTGAAAGACGCTTGTAACTAAGATTTGAGAGCGGGATGTCCGAACATTTCGCATTCCCTGAGCTTGTCGAAGGGGCTTCACACGACTGAAACGGGCTTCGACAAGCTCAGCCAATTCGGATTGTGTGACGACCCCATTGACCGGCAGACCGGCGGCGCTATCAGCGCCGTTCGGCTCCTGACATCGGGCACCGGGCGCGTAGCTCAGCGGTAGAGCACTCCCTTCACACGGGAGGGGTCACAGGTTCAATCCCTGTCGCGCCCACCACCGCGCTGCGCGGGCAAAATTAACGGAGCTAATTTCCCCACGCGCAAGCGCGGCCCCTCAAACAAATCCCAAATTCCACGTCGACGCGTTGTAATTCCCCATGCTGTGCAACACCGTCGTCGTTTCGCTGTTCGCCACAGCGAACCAGCTCGCCAAGATCGACGCATATTGATCGACCACGACTGCCGACAACAGCCTATCCTGCCCAACATTGCTCGGCCTGTTGTTGGCGTATTCCGGCGTGATCCCGAAAAGTCGCCCGCCGTTGACCAGGCCACCGCCCACAAAATGCATCGATCCTCAGCCCTAGTCAGACACTGTTGGTGTTGGCGCGCAGTGTGTGGTCGAAGTTACGATCTGCTGTTCCTGACCCTTTCGTCGAAGCCGAGGGCAAGAGGCGGGAGATGGCACTGTATGCGCTTTCGCTGCATTACCGGGTGCCGAAGGAAAGGACGCCTTCTTGCTGCCTGTTGCCTCGCTCTAGGCGGACAAATACGTCTTGATACTCGCCCACACTCTGCGCGAGTAGTGCAGCTCTGGCAGGATCAAGCTCCAGACCGTCGACTTCGAGCAGGACGTCGCCGGATTGGAGTAGCGTGCCCTTCAGAATTGATGGGTCATCAGGACGAACGGTGTATCCATTCACCCGACCGTTTCGCATTCTCGGCTGCAGATTGAGCCGCGCGATAAATGTGCGCCCGGGAGCTTCTGACTCTTCAGCGGTTGGTTGTGACTGAACGGGCGTACCTGCTTTTCCAACCAAACCGGGCCATTGAAGGTCTCCATTGACAGCGGGCGATCTGGCCAGCGAGGCGGGGACATCCGGGGGCTTGGAGCCTTCGGAAAACACGACCCAGCCCAAGATGAGCAGAAGTAACGTAGCGAGCACCGCCAGAACGACTGGGTGCCGCCACAACGGTCGATGGGGACCGGGAAGAACGGTCGTCGATCGATGTTTTGAACCGGCCATGTGTTGTGCGCCTGAGAACGGTGGGTAACCAAGTGAACCCGGATCGAGGAGTCAATCAGCACTTTCGATGGGCATCCGTTGCAGGGCTGCCCATCGATTTCAAAAGCGAGATTTATTGCGACACAGAGCGCAGTGCATTGACGCGACCGTTGCCGTAATAGGGATCGCGGCCATTACTGCCGACGGCGTCCGCGCCGGCGTTCAGATAGGCCCGAAGCTTGGCCGGATGCATTTTGCCGTACTTGCTGACGATTATTGCTGCGACGCCCGAGACATGCGGCGTTGCCATGCTCGTGCCTGCGCTCCAGTAAAAACTGTTTCGTGCGCCGGTACTGAAGACCAGATCGAACACATTGCAGTTACGCAACAGCGCCGCAATCGTGCACGTGCCAGTAACCGACGGCAAGAAGTCGCCCCCGGGTGCTGCAAGGTTGATCACCGAACGACCGTAGTTGGTGTAGCTTGCCGGATTGTCGAGGAATGTCGTGTTCGGTGCCTTCGCCCATCCATGCGGAGCGGTAGCCGATATCGAGATTGCCTGCGGCGAGTCGGACGGGAGGTGGATCAGATCGGCGGGCGTCCCGCTGATTTTCGGACTGTCGGCACTCGAAGCGTCGTTGCCGGCGGACGTTATGACAAGCGCACCCTTCTTGTAGGCGTAACTCACCGCACGATCGACCAGCGCCCGCAAGGTGGATGCACCCGGCTCCGACTTTTGAATGGCGCCACCCAGGCTCATGCTGATCACGTCCACATTCTTGTCAGCAGCGTAGATAATGCCTTCGGCCACGTCCTCGAAGCTGCCCGAGCCCGCGTTGAACAACACTTTGACAAGGCAGAGGGTAGCCCGCGGCGCGACGCCGATAGTGCCTATTCCGTTGCGCGCGGCACCGATCGTGCCTGCAGTATGCATGCCATGCGAAAAAATGCCGCTGCTATCGTCCGAATTAGGACCGTACTCGATGCCCTCACCCGTCATATCGGCAGTACAGGAGGGGTCGAAGCGACCAGCCATGTCGGGGTGCGCGAGTTGAAAGCCACCATCGAGCACAGCAACACGCGCACCTTGGCCTTCGTAGCCCTTGTGCCAAGCATCCACGGCCTTGATTGCTGTGTGTCCCCACTGGAGATTGAAAAACCTGTCGATGCCTACCGGATTGTTCGGCGGGTTGACGGCGCTGTCGTCACTGAACTCGACCTTCGCATTTTTTGGAAGCCAGTCGATCGTACGGTTCTGTGCTGCGGATGATACGCCTGCCTTCGTCGTAATCGCCGACAGGAAGCCGGCACCGCCTTCCGCAACGACAGCATCGATACCTTTCAGCCGCTTTTTGACCGATCCGCCCGCCGACGCGACCGCAGCATCCAGATTGGCACCGGCTTCGCCGAGCACCACGAACGTTTCAGCCGAAGCTAAGGTCGACGACGACAGAAGTGCCACGCCCAGCGATACTTTAAGCATGAATTTCATATTTTTCCCTCTCCGGCGCAGGATCAGGCGCCGCTCCTAGAGCCGCACGGCGCGGCGGAATATCGAGAGGCTAGCAACAGGTTACAAATTAGCAAGATGGGTAAACAGTGTCATTTTGGTCAAGCATCAAGGTTCAGACAAACCCCAAATTCCACGTCGACTGGTTGTAATTCCCCATGCTGGGCAACACCGTTGTCATGTCGCTGTTCGCCACACCGAACCAGCTTGCCAGCGTCGAGGCGTATTGATCGACTGCAATTGACGGCAGCAGGCGTCCCTGTCCGACATCGCTCGGGCCATTGTTGGCAAACTCCGGCGCGGTGCCGAAAATACGTTGTCCATTGACCGCGCCGCCCATCACGAAATGCATCGAACCCCAGCCGTGGTCCGACCCGTCGGTATTGGCGAGCAGGGTGCGGCCGAAATCGGAGCCGGTGAACGACGTGACCTTGTCCGAAATGCCGAGTTCGACAGTGGCATCATAGAATGCCTTTGACGATGCCGCGACATTGGCGAGCAAGCCCGGATGTTGCGCGACGAGCGCGTCGTGGTTGTCGAAGCCGCCGGTCGAAACAAAAAACACCTGACGCCGTGCGCCGAGCTGGCTGCTCATCGAGATCATGTTGGCGACGATTTTCAACTGCTGCCCCAGCGAACTGGTCGGAAACGCTGTTGTCAGTACTGGTGCCGCGGCCAATGCCGTGGAGACTTGCGCGAAAGTGTCGAGCGAACGCTTGGATACTTTGGCATGTTCGTTCGCCAACAGACCAGACGAGGTTCCGCCCATCATGGCTTGCAGGGCGCTGCTCGCAGCAGCGGAGCCATACAGCGATGTGCGTGCGGTGAGCGCAATCGGCCCTGCCGTTCCCACCGAATACTGAACCGCCTGACGTCCGGTCAGGAAAACTGCATTGCCGCTGGCATTGATACAGGTCAGCGTTGCATTGCCGTTGCCCGATTGCATCAGATCGCCGATGCGACCGCCCCAGCCCGAACTCGCCCCTTCGGGATTTGACGCCTGCCAGAATGATTGCTGGTCATTATGCGAAAACAATTTGGGCGGCAGCGGCAC
>JANNCK010000006.1:0-2015 GCA_031386545.1 Sphingomonadales bacterium | reverse complement strand
CGTCCGTGCTGATTGGGCGGCGACACGCATGACAGAGTTCATAGGTGCCCGGCGTCAGTCCGTGCCCGACTGTGACGCGCTGGTCGAAGATGAAACACTCGCCTTCCCAACGGCTGTCTACGGCGGGGACTGTCTCCAGATATTTCAATATGCCGCCTTGCAGATGATAGACCTCGTCCAACCCTTCGGCCTTGAGGAAGGCAGTCGATTTTTCGCACCGGATGCCGCCGGTGCAGAACATGGCGACCTTTGGCGCGGTGCCCTCGCCCAGCAGCCGTGCGCGCTCGGCACGAAACCAGGCGGGAAAATCGCGGAACGTCTTTGTCTTGGGATCAATTGCCCCGGCGAACGTCCCGACGGCGACCTCATAATCATTGCGGGTATCGATGAGGATCGTCCCCGGCTCTGCGATCAACGCGTTCCAGTCCTCCGGCGCGACATAGTGACCGGCACCTGTCAGGGGATCGATACCGGGCTGCCCCATCGTCACGATCTCGGGCTTGATCCGCACTTTCATGCGGTGGAACGGCAGGGCGCTGGCGCGTGACAGCTTCACCTCAAGCGACACACAGCCCGGCAAACTGCGGATATGGGCGAGCACCAGTTCAATCGCCGTGTCCGGTCCCGCGATTGTCCCATTAATCCCTTCGCGGGCGATCAGCAGCGTCCCCTTCACACTATGGGCACAGCACACACTGGCCAATTCGCGCTGGATGGGCGCGCAATCGCTAAACGGCGTGAATTTGTAGAGCGCGGCAACGCAAATGGGCAGGGTAGGGTCGGTCAAACTAAGGGGTATCCGTCAGAGCGCGTGCGCGCATGACGTCCCTTTAGCGGCCTTTTCCCGAGAGCGCATCACTTGCGGCTTTGCTCACGCCGCCAGCGGTTTGCGCGCCAGTTCGTACATGCAGTCGATGTCATGCTGACGCCCGGGACGTCATGCTGCGCACGCTGCACTGACCGGACTGCCATTGTTCTGGATTGCATTGCCTTTGACGGTGTCGCCGCTGCTCCATTTGACGAACATGCGACACCATCGACTGAGATAGGCTTATTTCAATGTGTCGAGATACGCGATCAGGTTTGCGCGCTGCTGCGGGTCTTTAACGCCGGTGTAAGTCATCTTGGTGCCGGGAATCACGCGTTGCGGTGCTTCGAGATACTGGAACAGCTTTTCGTTCGACCACACGATGCCGCTGTTCTTGTTGGCAACCGAATAGGTATAACCTGGGATCGTTCCCGATATGCGCCCTTGTAGGCCATGCATGGACGGGCCGACCATGTTTCTGCCCGCTTCGCTTGCATGACATGTTTTGCAATTCAGAAAGACTGTCTCGCCAGCCGCGGCGTCGCCCGTAAAGCTCGCGAATTTACTGCCATCGAGCGTTTCGGTGTTGTCGGCAGCGGGAGCCGTTGCCGCTCCAGCAGGCGCTGCAGCATTTGCTTCTGCCGTTGCAGCGGCGGGGGCCGCATCGTCTTCGGCCTGCTTCGAACAGGCCGGCAGCGCCAGCAACGCTGCGACACCCAGCGTAACACCGAGGTACGCTTTCACATTCGCCATGTGATTCTCCATCCCGAATTCGTGCTGACGCGATAGTCAGAATACAGAAAATACAACAAAGCGGTGCGGGCGCAATCACTATAGCTTGTGTTGGCGACGGATTGGTTTTGCCTGTTCCAAGGAGGGGCGATAGCCAATGCGGCAAGGGGCACCCGGAATTCCGCACTTCGGCTATCCTATCCGATGAAGGCACTCGAATATGTCCGGCAGGATTTCGACGCCACAATCGCGCTTGGTTTTCTTGCGCCGGTGATCGCCGTTCTCGTCTGGCTTTCGCTGCGCAGCATCCGCTGTCGGATCGAGGGGCGTTAGATTCACCACTTAAAGTCAGATGCAAAAACGTCCCGCAACCGGACAGTTGCTTTTTAACCACGAATTGCACTGGTCACGATGGTCAACACCGCGTTTACATTTGTTTATGAACCGTCGCCTAGTCCTGACCAACGAGTCAGCC
>JANNCK010000002.1:0-2096 GCA_031386545.1 Sphingomonadales bacterium | reverse complement strand
CGTTTCGGATCGGTCGCGGACGACAAGGTGTGGCGCGTGCCGAAGCTGACCAGCTTGTCGACCGTGGTGCGCAGTTTTGCAGAGTCGGGCGCTGGGGATGCGGCCATGAGCAGGAGAGCGGGGAGGAGGAGAGCGGGGAGGGGAAGGAAGTGTTTCATGTGACTCCTATATCCGTAGTCCTGAGCCTGTCGAAGGACGGTTAACGCGAAGCGTGCTTCGACAAGCTCAGCACTGCGGTTTTAGCTGCATCTAACTAACCCGATCCAGTTCGGCATTGTCCAGCCCGCCCGGTACGATCATGATGGGGCAGGGCAGGCTGCCCGCTTCGACACCCGCGAAATGCGCGACCAGCGGCCCCGGCGCGCCGACAGGGGCCGCGCCGAGCACGAGCGCGACAATATTGGGATCTTCAGCAAGGACGTCGCGAATGAGCGGAATCGCATTGCCCGTGCGGACGAGGATCGAGGGCTGGACGCCGGTTTCCTCGACAATGGCGCCGGCGGCGCTCTGGACAATCGCTTCGGCATGTTCGCGCGCGTCGGTTTCCATCGTGGCCTGCACCCCGCCGAAGGCGACGAACTCGACCGGCTCGACGATGGCGAGAATCTGGACTGTTCCGCCGGTTTTGGCAGCGCGGCGCGTGGCGAAGCGAAGCGCGACGCCCGCCTCGATGGTTTCGTCGATGACGACGAGATATGTGCGCATGTTCTTTGGCGTCCCCTGCTTTCCTTATAGGCTGCGCCGCGATTACGATTTCTGCAAGCCCCCCGCTTGACCGGATCGCCCGCCTGTCCGATTGGGACGACAGAACGCTACGGCAAGCGACAGGGAAGACCGACATATGGCCATCGAACTCAAAATGCCCGCTCTTTCCCCGACAATGGAGGAAGGGACGCTGGCCAAATGGATGGTCAAGGTTGGCGATGTGGTGAAGTCGGGCGACCTGCTGGCCGAGATCGAAACCGATAAGGCAACGATGGAATTCGAAGCGGTCGATGAAGGGACTGTGTCCGAGATACTGGTCGCTGAGGGCACTGACGGAGTGAAGGTCGGCACGGTGATTGCGCTGATTTCGGGCGAGGGGGAAGTGGTAGCGCCGAAGGCAAAACCCGAAACCGTTCGGGCTGAGCCTGTCGAAGTCCTGTCTTTGCCTTCGGTCGAGCCGAAGAAGGACAGCCCTTCGACAAGCTCAGGGCGAACGGATTTGGGCGCAAAGCCTTCCGACGACCGCATTGCCGTCTCCCCCCTCGCCAAGCGCCTTGCCGAGCAGAAGGGTGTTGATCTTTCGACTGTTGCAGGAACCGGCCCCGGCGGGCGGATCGTGAAGGCGGATATCGAGGGGGCTGCGAGTGGCGTTGCGCCAGCGCAGAAAGCCGTTGCGGCGACGCCTGCTGCGCCGGTGGCTATGGCGTCCACCATTACAACCGACATCCCGCACGACGTGGTCAAACTGTCGAACATGCGTAAAGTCATCGCGCGGCGGTTGACCGAATCGAAGCAACAGGTGCCGCATATTTACCTGACAGTGGATATCCGTCTCGATGCGCTGCTGAAACTGCGTGGCGAGTTGAACAAGGCGCTGGAATCGCGCGGCATCAAGCTGAGCGTCAACGACATGCTGATCAAGGCGCTGGCCGCCGCGCTGATCGAAGTGCCTGCGTGCAACGTCTCGTTCGCGGGGGATACTTTGATCAAATATGCGCGTGCCGATATATCGGTGGCGGTGTCGATTGACGGCGGGCTGATCACGCCGATTGTGGCGGATGCCGCGAACAAGTCGATGTCGGCGATCTCGACCGAGATGAAATCGCTCGCCGACAAGGCGAAGGCGGGCAAGTTGCAACCGCACGAATATCAGGGCGGCACCGCGAGCCTGTCCAACTTGGGCATGTTCGGCATCAAGCAGTTCGAAGCCGTCAACAACCCGCCGCATGCGATGATCATGGCCATCGGCGCGGGCGAAAAGCGGCCGTATGTGGTCGACGATGCACTGGCGATTGCGACGGTGATGAGCGCGACGGGCAGCTTCGATCACCGCGCGATTGACGGGTCCGATGGGGCAAAGCTGATGGCGGCGTTCAAGCGGCTGTGCGAAA
>JANNCK010000371.1:0-2768 GCA_031386545.1 Sphingomonadales bacterium | reverse complement strand
CTGGGACAGGCGTTTGCGGCAGCCCTTGGCGCGGCACCCCGCCCTGTTTCGACTGCTGGCGTTGCACCCATCTCTGCACCACCAGCACCGCAAAGCGGTGCCGATCTCGGCGTCACCGGGATCGACACCAACCAGAATCCTCGTTTCGGGACGTTACCCGGGGGCAGCGACGCCGCACTGCTGAGCGCAGTCATCGCGCGCCAGAATGCCGCAACCGCGTTCGATTTCCGGGGTGTGTCAGACGCATTCCTCAACACCAATCTGGCCTCGGTAATCTATGGAGAACGCCTCGGCAGCCTGAGCGCGCTCATCGCCACTGCCCAAGCGCTCGTGCTCATCAACGGGGTGCAGGCGGGCAGCGCGCGCGCCGCCGAACTCGCCTATCTCGATTCACTGCTTGCCCTGTTCCGTGCGGATGGATTTGCTGTCGGCGCGACAACGACGACGACGGGCGCGATTGCCAATTATCAAAGCGCTGTCGCATCGAACCTGCCGACGAATACCACGACCGTGGCGGGCATATTGTCCACCTATGTCGGCGAATTGCTGGCGGGGGGGCGCAACAGCAGCAGCTATACGACCGCGCAGCTTCAGCAGATGACAATCTATCTGCGGAACGCGGGCCTCCCCGCGACGATCGACGCGACCGCGCGGACGCGGATCGAGGCGCTCTTCACCTACCTCGATACCAGCGGCAGCTTCGGGCGGGCGCCGGGGTCGTTGCTGCCGACCGGCGGGCAGGGGATGCGCGCGGGTGCGCTGTCTTCACTGACAGCAGGAAACTACGTTGGCTCGCTCCAGACAATGGCGAGCGGACCGACGACGCATACGGCGTTTACGGCCCCGGCGACGTTCGACCCTGCCGGAGGGCCGCTCACGATCGGCACTGTGTTCACGCGCGGCGCGCTGGTCGGTGCCGAAAGTGCGAACGGCCCGGACTGGATGATCGGGCGGTTCGGTGAAAATGCCCGCGCCACATATGGCACGGTGTTCGCACTGGCGCGGCCTTATGCAGGCGCATTCCCGCTGGCGGGTACCGCAACCTATTCGCTGCTCGCAGCAACAACACCGCAGTATAACGATGGGCGTGCGGTGACCGCCGCCAGCGTTAGAGCGACCGTGACAGCGCGTTTCCGCAGCATCGGCCCCGATTTGACCGTCAGCGGCACGATCAGCGCGACCGACACAGGCGTCGTGCGGACTTACACTTTCACCGATGCCCAGACCGGCGCATCGGCAGTTGTCACACCGGCCAACGGCAACGCCTGCGGAACAGGATCGTCGGGTTGCCTGATTAGCCCGATCCTGACGTTCGGCGGCGCGAACGGGCAAGTGATCGTCGGCACATACCTCATCAGCCAAGTGGGTAACTTCCCGATTCTTGGCGGTGCGTGGGCGTTTGGCAGCGCATTGCCGACACCGACACCGACACCAACGCCGACGCCGACGCCGACGCCGACGCCAACACCAACGCCAACGCCAACGCCAACGCCAACCGTCAGCGGCGTTGCGCCTGTTCTTGTTGCCGGTGCAACCGCAGTCTTTGACACCGGCGGTGGTCAGTCACTCAGAAGCTCGCGCCAGGGAACGGTCACGCTCGATGCAGCGGGCCGCATCGTCAGCTTCGTTGCACCACAAGTGACGGGCACCCCGAGCTTCACGGTATCACGCGCTGGCGGAGCCGCGACAGCAAGCGATTTCGGTGCCGACGCCGGTGTCGTTGCCTGGACGCGTTGGACCGGGGGTCTTGTCAGCGTGACGCCGTCGACGGGAACCGCGTTCAACAATCAGGTCGGCACGACCTACGGTCGGCTGATCTTCTACGGCACGCCTGTCACCTCGCTTCCCACGAGCGGGACCGCGACCTATGCCTTGGTTGCGCCACTGCGCGCGTTCGCGACCCCGGGGACGAACCTCGCGACGATCACGTCAGGCACGCTCGCTGTCGCGTTCGGGGCGACCCCGCTTGTCGGTGTCGAGATGGGGCTGACGTTGGGAGCAGTGCCGTATACGCTCGTTTCGCAAAACGCGAGCGGCACTGGTGCGGCCGGGATCGCCACACCGTCGATGGTGCTGGACACCGCAACCATGCGTTTTAGCGGGCAGCTGATTTCAACTGGCGGCGCGACATGCGGCGTTTCGCAGATCTGTGTCGGGCCGGTCGAAGGCAGCTTGTTCGGTGCGAGCGCATCGCACGCCGCACTGTCGTTCTTCGCCGCAGCATCGGGAGGCGCCCAGATCGAGGGCGCGGCTGTGTTCCGGGCGGCGACGCCAACACTGCCGCCGCTCGGCACCGGGACTGGCGACCTCGTCTACCGCAGCAACATCGCCGGGTTCGACCGTGCCGATGTCGTAACCAATGCAGCGGGCCTCGTGTCGATCTCCGGACTGGGTGCGGCCGGACAAGCGGTCGTCTCGCGCTACGATCTCAGCACGGCGACCGACCGCGAGTTCGGCAATGCGGGTCCGCTGACCTGGACGCGCTGGGCTGGCGGCACACCGACTCTGACGACGTCGAGCGGCACATTCCCTTCGACGACATGGGCGGCGACCGACGGGCAAACGCAGATATGGGGAGCACGCGCAACCGCACTCCCGGCAAGCGGGACAGCAACCTACACGCGCATCGGTAACACGGCGGTAGCGGCGACCCACGACCTCTTGCATGGCACGAAAGTCATCGTTTCCTTCAAAACTTTTGACCTTGAAGCGACGGTAGTTAGCACGATCTGGGCGCCCATCGTAAAAGGAAACCATTGAGGCCACAC
>JANNCK010000317.1:0-14928 GCA_031386545.1 Sphingomonadales bacterium | reverse complement strand
GTCCCTGTTGACGATGCGGGCGTTTATGCTAAGCGCGCGCTTCGCCCACAGGAACGATCCTGCGGCCCCATCGTCTAGCGGTTAGGACGCGGCCCTTTCACGGCTGAAACACGGGTTCGATTCCCGTTGGGGTCACCATCGGGACGAAAAAATTCCGGGGAACGTTTTTCGCACGGTGGTGACGGGAGCGTAAGCGACCTCGCCACGCAACGCCGTTCTCGGATTACCCCACCAAATCAAATTTATCCGCCCGCCGCTTGCCCAGCAACAGGCGCTTTTCCAGACTGGCGCGCAGTTGGGTGTAATAGGCAGTCAGAAATCCATCGATGTCGGTGACTTCAACCGGCCAGCCGATTTTATCGATGATCGCCTGTGCCACTGTCAGTTTTGCCGCAGCCTCGCTCCGTCGCAGCACACCTTCAAGGGTTTCGAGTTCGTACACGCCGTAAGCATCGAGCTGGTCGGCGGTGAAGGTGAAGCCCGCAACCGTCGGTACGGTGGCCAGATCGCGGTCGAGCTTGTCGCGGCTGGTACGGATCACCCATGTCCCCGCGAGCAGGTCGCCGACGCGCAGGCGGTCCTTGTTGAGGAAGGGGAAGAACAGGAAAACGCCGGTCCAGATAAAACCCAGCCAGCCGGTTAGCGAATCGACCGTGCCCGCCGCAAGGCCGGTGACGAGCATCGACAGCGGCAGAAAGGTTTCCACTTCGCGCATCAGATTGCGGGCGACAACCGCATCCGCAGTCAGTCGCCCGCCGTCACGCGCGACGACGCGCAAGCCCATCCAGCGTTTGCCCAATGTTGCGGCGCGGGGGCGCAGTTCCATGGCGATGAAGTAGAAATTGCGGATCACGAAAAAGCCGAGCAGCCAGACGACCGCGATCATCTCTCCGCCCTGACCGCTGGCCGCGCCGAATCCAGCGAGGAGGCTGAGCACGATCATCGCGGCAAGCATGACCAGCATGTCGAGCAGGAATGCCCCGATGCGCTGGCCGGTGTCGCCAATGACAACGCCCAGATCGACACCCTCGGGCGTGACCAGCCGCCGTCGCATGTCGCGGGCTTTACGCGCCATGGCGGAAACGCGGCCCGTAATAATAGGTCAGCCAGAACACCAGCATCCCGCCGCCGATCGTAAAGCGGAGCCAGTCGGTATTGATCGTTTGCCGCCCGATCCCTTCGAGCAGACCCGCCACCGCCAGCATGATGATGACGCCGACCATCGCGGTGCCGGCGGTGCGTCCGGCGGCGGCGGCGGCGGCCATGCGGGTGCGTGCGCCGGGGAAGGCGATGCGGGTGCCGATGTGCAAACCCGCTGCTGCTGCCAAGGCGATCGCGAATAGCTCGGTCGTGCCGTGGATCGACAGCCAGCCGATCATCGGCACTGCCAATCCCTTGGCGGCATAGATTTGCAACATCGCGCCCAATGCTGCGCCATTGTAGAAGACGAGCATCAAGGTCGGCACGCCGAAGGCAAAGCCAAGCGCGAAGCAGGCGAGTGAAATCTGGGCATTGTGGGTGAACAAATAGGTGGCGAAGAATTTCAGCCCGTCGTGCCCCTTGCCGTCGGTATAGAGAATGCTCTTGAGCGTCTCGGCGCTGGCATAGGGGCCGCGCCCACCCGCCATCGCGCTACCGACAATCGAGTTGAACCATTCGGGCTCTGACTGGACCAGCAGGAAACCCGCTGCCGTCCCTGCCGCGAGTACAGCAATCGCAACAGCAGTCTCGACCCACAAGGCGCGCATCGCGGCGGGCCAGTCGGTCACGAAAAAGCGTGCCAGCCGTCGTCCAAATCCACCGCTAGCACCGTAGATGGCGAGATAGGCCCGCAGACTGAGTGCTTCGAGATAGTCAATCAATGCACGGTCGAGCACGGTCGCCCGCGCGACCGACAGTGAGGACAGGGTCGAACGATAGAGCAAAGGCAGGTCGAGCAGATCGTCATCGCTGAGCGCGCGCGGGCTGCGGCCCTCGATACGCTTGAGCATCGCTTCCAGCCGTTGCCAGTCGGCTTCACGCTCGGCGCGGAACGAGGTGGAGTTCTGGCTCATTCCGTCTCTCCGAGCGTTAGCGAGGAGTCTCGCCGAGCGTCAGCGAGGTGTGCGCTATAGTGGTTCTCGCTGGCGCTCGAAGGAGCACCTCGCTGGCGCTCGGCGAAGAGTAAATTCACAGCAAATTCCTCCGCTTCAGCCCGAGATAGGCGTTGACCAGCTCGGTGCCGATGCGCTCGTGGTGCGCCTCAACGATGTGAACACCCAGCCGTTGCAGTCGCGCGACGACGATTTTACGCTCGCGCAGCATTGAGGCAGCGATCACCGCGCGCGATACATCGGCACTGCGTTCAGGCACGGCATTGGCCATCGCTTCCAACTCGACGTCGTGCATCAGGACGAACAGGACGAGGTGGCGCTCGGCCAGCCGCCCGACGGTTTTCAGCATCAGTTCGGCACTGGTCGGGTCAGCGAAATCGGTGAAGACGAGCACCAGCGAGCGCCGCTTGAGTTGCGACCCGAGTGTCGTCAGTGCGAGGGTGAAATTGGTTTCCTCGCTCGAATAATCGAGTTCGGCGGCCAGCCCCTGAAACGTCGCGAACGAAGCCACACCGGACACCGCCCCGCTCGAAATGCGCGGGCGCGCGTCAAACCCGAACAGCGATACTTTGTCGCCGAGTTTCAATGCGACGAATGCGGCGGTCAGCGCGGCAGAAATCGCGCGGTCGATGCGCGGGATGCCGTCGACTGGCTCGCACATCAGGCGTCCGGCATCGATGGCAAAGACAATATCGTTGTTGCGTTCGGTGCGGTATTCCTTGGCAATCAGCGCGCCGTGGCGGGCGCTGGATTTCCAGTCGATGGCGCGGCGATCCATCCCCTGGCGAAACGCGACGAGTGCCTGAAACTCGCCGCCCGCCCCGGTATCGACCTGAACAATTTCACCAATGCTGGCGTCGCGGCGGAACAGGTGTAATGCTTCGGCGCGGGCCGGGCGGACGTCGGGCAGGATGGCAATCTTGCGGTCGAGTTCGACGCGCTTTTGTCGCCAGACAAGGCCAAATAACCCCGGCCAGCGCAGCCACAGCGCGTCAATTGCGGCGGACCCGCGCCGGACGGCCGTGAAGGTCAGGCTGGCGGTCTGGTTGACCGGTCGCCGCTCTGTGCCGGTCGCGACCAAGTGCCCGTCATGTTCGACGACGACCTCAAACCGGTTGTTGCCGCCAATCTGTGCTGCGATGTCGAGGGTGACGTCTTGTCCGACAAAAGCAGCGCGTGGGGCCTCCAATGTGGCCTTCAGCGACTTTGCACCGGGCGTCGCAAGGGCATCGGCGGCTGTCAGCGCGAGGACGAGCAGCACGACGACCAGCCCGGCATACCAATAGCCGGGCAACAGCACCGCAACCGCAATCGCCGGAATGGCGCTTGCGGCGGCGAGGACAGCAGCGCGGCCACTGGGGTAGATCATGCGGGTTTCACCGCGGTGCCTCGACCTGCGCGATCAGTTCGGCGACGACCGCCTCTACCCGCTTGCCGTCGATTTGTGCGGCGGGCGACAGGATGACGCGGTGGCGGAGCAGGGGGAGGGCGAGCGCCTTCACATCGTCGGGGATGGCATAATCGCGCCCGTCGAGTGCCGCCCGCGCCCGTGCCGCGCTTGCCAGCATCGCGGCGGCGCGCGGCGAGGCCCCGGTTTCGAGCGAGGCACTGTCGCGCGTCGCCCGGACCAGCCGGACGATATAGCGGACGACATCATCGACAAGACCCACGCCGCTGACCGTTGCGGCCGCGGCGTCCAGCGCCGCTGCGTCGGCAACGGCTCCGATTCCCCATTCCTCGATCTGCGGCGCGCCAAACCGCGCACCGTGGCGCGCGACAATGGCGACTTCTTCTTCGACGCTTGGATATTCGACGACCTGTTTGAACAGGAAACGGTCGAGTTGCGCCTCGGGCAACGGATAGACGCCTTGCTGCTCGATCGGGTTCTGCGTCGCGACGACCATGAAATTGGCCGACAGCGGGTGGGTGGTTCCGTCGAAGGTGACCGAGCGTTCCTGCATCGCCTCCAGCAGCGCCGCCTGTGTCTTGGGCGGGGTGCGGTTGATCTCGTCGGCGAGCAGCAGCTCGGTAAAGATTGGCCCCTTGGTCAGGGTGAAGGTCGAAGTCTGGAAGTTGAACAAATTCGCCCCGATGATGTCACCGGGCATCAAGTCGGGGGTGAATTGAATGCGTCCGTAATCAAGCCCTGTCGCGCGGGCGAAGCAGCGCGCGAGGAAGGTCTTGGCAGTGCCCGGCGGTCCTTCGAGCAGGATATGCCCGCGTGCGAACAGCGCGACGAGCAGCAAGTCTATGGTGCCCTCCTGTCCGGTGATCGCCTTGCCGACCTCGCCCCGGATCCGTGCACCCAGTGCTTTTACGTCTTCAACGGTCACGAACCACCTCTTCTTTCCAGTCGTAAAGGGCGCGCGCGGCGGACCGCATCGCATCGGAATTGGCGGCCGCACGGGCCTTTGCCGCGAGCGTCGCGAAATCGGGGCTGTGAACGACGGGCAGATCGGCCAGCCAGCGTTCCTGCGCGGGCGGATCGAGCGCACCTGCGCCCAGCGCGGTTGCTGCGCTCTCGCGGATCATTGCGACGTAGCGGTCGCCGAGCCGCTTCACCGCCCCTGCCCGCGCGATCAGGACAGCGGCATTGTCGGCCAGCGCGCGCTTTCCGAACGGGATGGCGCGCGGCTCAGGCACGGCGGGGCCAAAGCGGCCAAAGGCATGGATGCCGACCAGCATCGCCGCCGCCAGCACGGTCAGTGTCAGCGCCAGAAACGGCGGCTCGAACATCAGTTGCAATAAATTGCGCGTGCCGACCGCGTTGAGGGCCATGTCGAACTCGACCGAATCCTGCGCGTCATGACGCAGCGCATCAAGGATGGCGAGCGCCGCCCGAGCGGCTTCAGGCGACTTCAGCCCCTGATTCGACAGGATGTCGGGATCGGCGAGGATATAGTCGGCAGACCCGTTGTTGAGGTCGGTACGCCCGAGCACAATATGTCCGCCGCTAGCCGTCAGCACCGGCTTCATGCCTTGCGCGATATAGTGCAGCGACTGGGGCGCGCGGATGTCGAAGTCGTCGGGGATCTCGCCACTGGCAGCGCGGATGCGGGTTCCGGCAGGTGTTTTTGCCTCGGCAAATTTGATGCGGCCAAAAACCTCAAGCAGTTCTTTTGACCATTCTGGTTCCAGCGTGCCCATGTTCCGGACCCAACCTGACTGCGTGAGCATCGGCAATGTCAGATATTTTGGCAGGATGTAGAGCGTCTTGGTTTCCTCGGTCGCGCGCCGGGTCGCTACCAATCGTTTCAGTCGTTCCAGATCAGTGTCGGGCTGGATGGTCACAATCATAAACCCGCTCGCCGACCAACGGCCCTCGTCGGTGGACAGCTGGGTAAACCGTCCGGTCGCCTCCGACAGCTTGTAGAGGCCATAAAACCCGACTGCCGATTTCGACATCGGCTGCGCGCCGCTTGACCCGCGCGCCTTGATTTGCGGGGCATAGGCCATGAGGAACAGGAAGCCGAGAAACGCGAGCACCCCGCCGAGCACCACAATGGCGATGGTCCGCTTCGAAAACGGGTTTTCTGCGGCGCGCTCAGCCACGCGCGGCACCCCAGGTGGCGGGCATGGCAAAGCGGGCATAGGCGGCACGGCAGTCGTCCCACGCCGCTTTGTTGACCGACCGGCTGCCAAAGGCGCTGACCTCGACGACGCGGGCGATGGCGTCGAAAGCGGGGCGGGCCTCGCCGGGCAATTCCTCGGCAACGGCGATGTCGCGCGCGGTCAGCGAGGGTTTGAGGAATTGCGGCAAGCGGCGTGAAATGTCCTCGACGCTGCGCTGGAGCAACAGGCGCGCAGCCTCGGCGTAGCGACCCTGTGCCGCAAGGGCCTCAGCCTCGGCCAGCAGGACGCGCGCTGCTGTTTCCTCGGGCCGCCAGTCGCCTTCGTCGGTTGCAACACCCTTTGCGTTCCGTTGCCACGGCCAGTCGAACCCATCGATATTCGAGAGGATGAAATACAAAATGGTCAGCACCGCAACCGCGATGGCCCCCCAAAAGATATAGGGAAAGGCGGGCGACAGCCATTGGAGGAAATCACCCAGCCATTTCAACCATTCCGGCACCTTGGGCGGCTCGCGCGGCACCATCGGGGCAAAATCGAACTGGATGCTCTTGTCGGCGACCACGGCGCGGTGCGCGGCGTCAAAGCGGCCATCGACCGCTGCGCGTTCCGCTTCGCTTCCAACACCTGGCCCGATACCTGCCACACGAACCCCGCACCCGATTGACCGTGGTTGTGGCGGCGTGCCTGCGCGGGGGCAAGCGGCTAAACGACGTGACTGGACAAAATTTGCATGGCTTGCGACTCTTGCCCGGTAACAGGGGGAGCAAGCGGCATGGCGAGTACGGCACCGGCAGTGGGGCGGTTCGAAATCGGCGGCGTCGTGCGGCGGATGGTGTCGGGCATCTCCGCCAATTGGCAGACGCTGTTGGTTGTGGCGCTTGTAACCGGAGCCATTAGCGCCGCTTTCACAACGCTGTCGATGTCGCAGGTTATGGGCCTGCTCGACGCAGCCAATCCGACGGCAATGCTGTCGATGTTCACGTCGCCGGTTTATTGGCTGACCATGTTCGGGTCGATGTCCGTTGGCACATTTTCGATGGGGACGATGCTGGGGGTGCTGGTCAGAACCGAAACCGGGGCAGCCAAGATTGGATCGGCGTTTGCGGTTGGCCTGCGCTGTTTTCTGCCGATGATTGCCCTGACGATCCTGTGGATCCTCGGGCTATTGGTCGGCTATATCCTGTTGATTGTCCCCGCTATAATTTTGGCGACGATGTGGAGTGTCGCGGCGCCCGCTCTGGTGGCAGAGCGCCTCAACCCGATCACAGCATTCGGACGCAGCCGCGCCCTGACCAAGGGCATCCGCTGGCCGGTTTTCGGCGCGCTTTTGTTGTTCGTGATCGTCTATTTCGTGATCGCCTACGGCGTGCAGGGGTTCTCCTCGACCGGAATGCTCAGCCTCTACAAGTCCAACGTGGTGGCCGCGATCGTCATCGGCCTGTTCTCGTCCTCGGTGCTTAGCATCCTGACGAGCGCGTTCCTTGCGGGGCTCTATGGCGAAGTGCTCGAATCGAAAGAGGGCGGTAGCCACAGCCAGCTTGCCGAGGTCTTTGCCTGACACTTTTCAGCAAATGGTGGACAGGGCTTCCGCCGAATTGGCCGCCAGGGCTTTTTCGACTGTCGGCTAAATTACTGCTGGGCGCGGAGATACAGCCAGTCGCCTCCGACATAGTTAGCTGAAATGCAGCGCCCGCATAACTCAGGCCGGACTGTATCCCGCGCTCCTCTTCGCCAGCCGGATAGAAAAAGGGGTGACAACTCTGAGCCGCCTCCCGGTCCCTACAGGCCGATGGGTCGAGGAGAAGTTATGCGTTGTGATCGGTGCCAGGTCGTAGTCGCGGGTGCAGGGCCGGTGGGCACAGTCATGGCCACGCTGCTTGCGCGGGCGGGAATCGAGACGATCCTGCTGGAGGCAGGGGACGACTGTGCGCAGGATTTACGCGCTTCCACCTTTCACCCGCCGACGCTCGAAATGCTCGACGAGATAGGGATTACGCCGACGTTGCTGGCAAAAGGATTGAAAGCGCCAGTCTACCATTGGCGCGACCGCCAGTCGGGCGAGGCAATTGCATTCGATCTGACTGAGTTGAGCGACGTTACCCGTTACCCGTTTCGCATCCAGTGCGAGCAATATCACCTGTCGCGGGCGCTGGCTGCGGGGCTGGAAACTCAGGCCCATGCCGAAGTGCGCTTCGGACGCAAATTGCTGTCGTTCGACGATGACGGCGACGGGGTGACAGTGTTCGCAGAGACAGCGACGGCAATCGAGGAAATCCGCGCTGACTGGCTGATCGGTGCCGATGGCGCGAATAGTCTGGTGCGTAAATGGCTTGGCATCGAGTTCGACGGGTTCACCTACCCCGAGAAATTCCTGTGCCTGACGACCGATACCGATCTTGCCGACCGGCTCGATAACCTGGCCCTTGTTAACTATGTCTCGGACCCTTCCGAATGGCTGGTGCTGCTGCGGGTCCCGAGTCTGTGGCGCGTCCTGCTACCTGCCGACGAGACGCTGTCCGATGTCGAGCTGCGGTCGGACGAGATGAAAGATCGCGTGTTCGACCGTCTGATCGGCGACGGGGCCGCTGTGCGGACGTACCACCGGACGCTGTACAAAGTGCACCAGCGCGTCGCCAAATCCTTTGCCCAGGGGCGGGTCATCCTGATCGGCGACGCGGCACATCTCAACAATCCGCTGGGCGGTTTCGGAATGAACTCGGGGGTACATGATGCCTTCGACCTGTTCGGCGAGTTAGAGCCGGTGATCAATGCCGGTGCGGGTGTCGAGCGCGTTGCGCGGTTCGAGCGGCGACGGCGAACGGTGACGCACACGTTCACGCAGGCGCAAACGGTCGCCAACATGGCATACATCCAAGTCGGATCGAGCGAGGCCCATGCCCGACGCCGCGCCGATATGCAGGCAATGTGCGACGACGACGACAAGCGCCGCGCGTATCTGATACGGCAGGCCATGTTCGAAAGCCTCGCGCACGCGGCAA
The DNA here is from genome assembly GCA_031386545.1 of Sphingomonadales bacterium. Classification (GTDB taxonomy): domain Bacteria; phylum Pseudomonadota; class Alphaproteobacteria; order Sphingomonadales; family Sphingomonadaceae; genus Sphingomonas_O. Next base: position 6,263 of record JANNCK010000317.1, on the reverse strand, counting down.
CGATAAATTGAGGCAGGGCGACTGATGACCGACGTGCTGGGCTATCGCAAAGTCTTCGGTGTCATCGGCCCGTCGACGAATACTGTGGTCCAGCCCGATTTCGAGGCGATGCGCGTCCCCGGCGTCACCAACCACTACAGCCGTATTTTTGTGACCGATCCGGTCGCGCTGAGCGATGCCGATTTCATCGCGGGCACGCAGGCAATCTCCGACAATACGATGGATGCAGTGCGCTCGGTCATGACGTGCAAACCTGATTATCTGGTGATGGGCATGTCGGCGATCACGTTTTACGGCGGGGTCGCAGGTGGTGAGGCGTTTCGCCGCCGCGTCGTCGATGTGGCGGGCGTGGACATCAGCATCGGCTCGGCAGCGCTGGTCGCGGCACTGCGCGCCTATGGCGGTATCCGCCGGGTTGCGTTCGTCTCGCCCTATTACCCCGTCGCCAATGCCGAGGTGCGCCGGTACCTTGAGGAAAGCGGGTTCGAGGTGGTGCGCGACGTCCCGCTTGAATGCCGCTGCTGGACCGACATCGCCAAGGTGACACCCGAACGGCTGGTCGAAGTACTTGCCCATCTCGACGGTCCCGATGTCGATGCACTGGTGCAGGTTGGTACGAACCTGTCGATGCTGACACTGGCAGCGGAAACCGAGGCACAGCTGGGCAAGCCGGTGATCGCAATCAACGCCGCGACCTATTGGCACGCGCTGCGGGCGAGCGGGATTAGAGATAAAGTCGCGGGCGTAGGACGGCTGCTGGGCGAGTTTTAGGCACGCAGCCAGTCGACAACCGCACGGGTCCAAGCCTCGGGCTTCTCGTCGACGATGTCATGGGTGCCACCCTCAAGTTCGGAAAACGCAAAGTCGGGACGCAATTCTACCGCGCGTTGTGAGGCCATATACAAATCCTCACCAGTATTGGTCAGCACCAGCGTGGGTGCCGTAACCGCCAGCAAGTCGGCGCGCAGGTCGTGCGCGAAAGCCGCCGTAAAGCCCCAGTGATAATCGGTCGGATTGGCGAGCATCTCGACGACGTGACGGTGCATCGCGGGCAGATCGGTCCAGCCGGGTGTTGCGGTGAGGCGCTGGTTCCAGGCGGCGGTCAGGTGGCTGCCGTCAGCGGCGGGAACCAGCGGCTCGAAACGGAACTGCGCGAAATGGGCGCGCTCCGCTTCGGACAGCAACGCGACGCCGTTGAGGACGAGCTTGTCCACGCGCGCGGCTTGCGACGCGGCAAAACTGGCAGCAATCGACGCGCCGGTGTGGTGGCCGAGAATGTCGGTGCGGCCCCATCCCAGTGCATCGAGCACCGCGCGGATCGCCACTGCATAGCCCGCAATCCCGACCGGTTCGGCTGGGCGATCCGAGCGCCCGAACCCCGGCGTATCCATTGCCACAGCGTGAAAGCCCGCCGTTCCTAGCAACGGCAACACCGCGTCGAACATCGCCCCGCTCAGCGGCGACTGGTGGAGCAGCAACAGCGGCGTCCCGCCCCGACCGCTTTCACGCAGATGAACCTGCCCGTACGGCCCGTCGATGTACGACCGCCGGATCAGAATTTCAGGCCCGCCTCGACCCCGATCTGCCGACGTTGCCCCGGCGAGATGAACGACCCGCCGAACTCGATCGCCGGGATCGCCTCGTTGATGTATTTGCGGTCGAGGAAGTTGTTGGCGAACGCCGTCAGTTTCCACCGCTCGCCCTCGACGCCGATGCGCAGGTTGAGCACCCCGAACGCCTTGCGACGCGCGATGTTGTAATTCGCGTCGCCGACGAAGGCGGGGAGCGCGAGCGCGCTGCCGGGAAGCAGCCCGCTGAACAGGGTCGGGCGGGTCTGGTTTTGCACGGTGTGGAACCATGTCGGGCCAGTGATCCGGTAGTCGGCGCGCAGCACGATCTTGGTTCTATCCGCAATCGGTGCAGCGATCTGCGTGCCCAAATTGATCGTGTAATCGGCGGTATAGGGTGACTTATTGCCGACGGTGTAGGGCCGCGAGCTGTTCCGCTTAATCTCGCTGTCGGTCACGTTGACCGCGCCGAACACCGTCCAGCCGTCGACCAGCCGCGCGTTCACATTGAGCTCGGCTCCCTTCAAATCGACCCGGTCAATGTTCGATACGACACGGAGCAGACCGAAGCCGCCGACGAAAAATTCGAAGAACTGCATGTCGGTGACTTGGGTGTAATAGCCCGCCAGATCATAGGTGATCCGCCCGCCGAACAATGCGCCCTTGATCCCCGCCTCGAACGCGCTCGACCGTTCCTTGCGGTATTGATCGTTGATCGTCACGCCCGCCCCGATGAAGGCGTTGAAGTTCTGGTTGACCAGTGCAGACGACCCCTGGTTGTTGAACCCGCCTGCTTTGAAGCCGACGCCCCAGTTGGCGTAGATGTTGGTCGCGTCATTGGGTTTGAAACTGATATTGAGCTTGGGCTGCAACTGCTGGAATGTCGCGCTCTGCCCCGGAATGCTGCCGGTCGCGGGTAGGCCGGGGTTGATCTTTGCGCCCGTGATCGGGTCGCTGACATTGGGAACAAGGCTGCGGACACGGCGCTCCTCAATGTCATAGCGGAGGGCAAGGCCGATCTTGAACTGCGAACTCGGCGCATATTCGGCGTTGGCGAACCCGGCATAGACATTGGTGTCGAACTGGTCGGAAAACAGCAGCGACGTCGGGTTGGTCGTCCCCGGCGCATTGTACAGCGTTGGCAGCACACCCGCGCCAAGGTCTGCGCCGAGACTGACGCCGACCTGCCGATCAATCTTGAGGAAATACGCGCCCAGCTGCCAGTTGAGCGGCCCGTCGCCAGTTGAGGCGAGGCGGACTTCGGCGCTGAAATCCTTTTGATTGCGGATTTGCAATTGCGTGCCGTCGCAGGTCGTCGGCGAATAGGGGCCGAAGGTCGAGCCGGTGGCGGGCGCGAAGATGAACGGCACAGGGGTTGCGCCGATGAAGCCGGGCGGGTTGATGCGAAACCCGGTCAGCGCCGCTGTCGTTGCAAAGCAGCGGGCCGACACAGCGGTGTTCGTAGCATTCGCGGGCGCACCGAGCGCGGGCGAGATATAGCGCGCGAAATCGGCAGAGGTGCCGTCGGCAGTCAGGCTCTGCTTGATGTCCGAATACAACATCCACGCCGTCAGCTTGGTCGCGCCGAACTCATGTTCGATTTTTGCCGAGGCTTCGATCGTGCGCTGGTCGTTGGTTGGCCTTATGTTGCCGTAATAATCGAAGGGGTGCGCGTTGACGTCCTCGTTGAACGCAGGATTTGCTCCCGCAAAATTGGGCAGGTGGAACGATGCGTTGAAATTGATCGAGGCACCCTTGAACTTGGCATAGCGCGCCTTCAGGTCGAGGCTGGTCGCTTCGCCAAGCGCCGCGACGAGCCGTCCGTCCACGCCCCAGACTTGCTGATCGTCGACGACATTCGCGTTCAGGAAACGGTTGCGATAAAACCCGTCGGTCTTGCGGAAATTACCCGACAGGACGACGCCGACATTGCTACCGAGCGGGGCCGCCACATAGCCGCGCAATTCGCCAGTGTTCTGTTCGGCATAGCTCGCAGTCAACGAGCCTTCGAGCGTGTCACCCGGCTTCACGGTGGTCACGACAATCGCACCGGCTGCCGCGTTGCGGCCATAGAGCGCACCCTGCGGCCCTTTCAGAATTTCGATCTGGCGCAGCGTTCCCTGCACTTCGTTGAGCTGCGCGGTATTGGTTTTCAGGATACCGTCGACGACGAGGGCGACCGAGCTCTCGGCGTCGCGTGCGCCATTGATGCCGCGGATGTTGATCTGGGTATCGCCAGCCTCAGCGGTGCCAGTGACGATCGTGACGCCGGGGGTGAGCTGGGCGAAGCCACCTGCATTGACGACGCCGGTGCGCGCCAGCGTTTCAGCAGTCAGGACCGTGATCGAGGCGGGAACGTCGTTCAGCCGCTCGTTCTGGCGGCGCGCAGTAACGATGATCTCGGCGTCATCGCCTGCCGCGGGCGCTTGGGCGTAGACCGGCAGCGCAAGCGATATCGCGGTTGCGCCCAACAATGCCTTCATCGACTTACGCATTTATCTTCCCCCTGATCGATCCAATGCCAATCGCAACACCATATCAGCGGCTAGCTTATTGTATACAAAATTATTAGGTCAAGCCTTGCGGTCACCGGCGGTCGCGCGCTAGTACCGTTCTGTCATGACTCGCGCTGCCGACCACGCCTATGCCGAAATCCGCAGCCTGATCCTGTCGGGCGATGCTGCGCCGGGGACACAGCTGACCGAGGAGCAGCTCGCCGACATCTGCGGCGTTTCACGAACACCGGTGCGCGATGCGCTGCGGCGGTTGGAGGCCGAACTCTACATCGTACGCTCGGATTCACAGCGCGCGTTCGTCGCCGACTGGAGCCATGCCGACGTTGATGAGATGTTCAATTTACGCGGGATGCTAGAGGCTCATGCGGCGCGGCGCGCGGCGACGCGGTTTGATGCGGACGGATTGGCGGCGTTACGCGCTTGCAATGCGGCAATCGAGGCGGCTGTTCGCCGCGACGAACCCGACATTCCGGCGTTCCTCGCCTGTAACCGCGAATTCCACCGCCTCATTGTGGATGCCGCCCAATCACCGCGCCTCGCCGTGACGCTCGCCACGCTTGTCGAACAGCCCGTCGTCCGCCGCACCGCGATGCACTATGGCCGCGACCAGCTCACCCGCTCGGCCAGTGAGCACCGCGAACTGATACTGGCGTTCGAAGCTGGCGACGCCGACTGGGCGCACGCCGTTATGACAGGGCATATCCGGCGGGCTTTTCATGCGTTTCGCGGGGCGGCAGGGTCAGCATAGCGACCGCAGATAGGCGGTGGCTGCAACCCCGGTGACTATCTCTGCATATTTGCTTTTCAAGTCGAAGATATTCGCATCATGGACCCGCCGGTCACGGTCGCCGCAGGCGTCTTCGACCACAAGCGGAACGAAGCCGTGGCATAGTGCATCGAGCGTGCTCGCGCGGACGCAGCCCGAGGTCGAAAGGCCGGTGACGAGCACTGTATCGACGCCGAGAGCTTGGAGCTTCGCGGCGAGATCGGTGCGGAAGAACGCGCTGGGGTAATGTTTAGTGACAATGATGTCGCCCTCGTGCGGGGCTAGTTCGGGTGTAAAGTCGCCCAGCGGATTGCCCGTGTCGAAAGCCGCGAGCGCAGGTACTTTGCGGTAGAATTGTCCGCCGTCCTCTGGGCAGGTGTATTCGACGCGGGTGAAAATGACCGGCACGCGTGCTGTGCGCGCCGTGTCGGCCAGCCGCGCCGCCACCGCGCGTTCGGCCTCGACCCCCGCATAGAGACCACAGTCCTTGTCGAAATAAGCGCGCGCGAAATCGATCAGGATCAGCGCGGGCGATGTACCTCGCTGCAACGTCCCGCCGAAACCGGCAGCAGCATAATCAGAATCGAGATCGTCGGCGTTGCGGCTCATGCGTTGCCTGTGTCCATCTGGTGGAGAAACAGGGGCTATACAGTGGGCTGAGTGATTTGTATACAAATCTGATGAACGGACGCGTGGAAATCGTAGAAGTATCTCCGCGTGACGGACTCCAGAACGAGAAGGGGCTTGTCTCGACCGCTGACAAGATCGCGCTGGTCGAGCGGCTGATCGCCATCGGCGCACGGCGGATCGAGGTCGCCAGCTTCGTAAACCCCCGTCGTGTGCCGCAAATGGCCGACGGCGAAGCCGTGATTGCAGGTCTCCCCGATGACCCGCGCGTTACTTATATCGGTCTGTGCCTCAATGCGCGTGGGGTCGAGCGCGCGATAGCAAGTCGCACGAACGGGCGCGGTATCGACGAGGCTGGCTGCGTCATTGTCGCGACTGATAGCTTTGGCATCGCCAATCAGGGCCAGACCGTTGTTGAGGGGATTGCCGCAAACCGCGAAATGCTTGCGCTCGCGAAGGCTGCCGGGATACGCGCGCAAGTGACCATTTCGGGCAGCTTCGGCTGTCCGTTCGAGGGGCCAGTTCCCCAAGCGCGCGTGCTCGACCTCGCCGAACAGATGGCCGAAGCAGGTGCGGCGGAAATTGCTTTTGCCGACACGATCGGGGTCGGCGTGCCCGCTCAAGTCGGTGAAATGTTCGAGCGCGCGTTCGAGCGACTGGGCAAAGGTTTTCGCGTGCGCGTCCATCTTCACGACACGCGCGGCATGGCCCCGGCCAATGCCTGGGCGGCGTATCAGGCGGGGTGCCGCGTGTTCGACAGTGCGCTCGGCGGGTTGGGCGGTTGCC
>JANNCK010000043.1:0-3383 GCA_031386545.1 Sphingomonadales bacterium | reverse complement strand
GGCTCGATCACATGGGACGATATGGCACTGGCGGCGGGGCTTGGCATCATTCTTCTGGTTGTGCTCGAAGGCTGTAAACCTGTCGTACGCCGCGCGTTCACGCGTTCAAAAACGACCGTAATTGCCCGAAAAGCGCTGATGGCGTGAAAACCGTGTTCATGAGCGCCCTGACCGCAGAGCATGGTTTCCAGTCGCCGTTCGTCGTTGCGACGGTGACGTTTTGATCGCAATGCATATGTGTAACTTTTCTTTTGCCCGGCACGAACGGCAGTCATGCCGGAACTGCAGCCACCAGAAAATGTCCGCGCAACACCCGCCTGCTTTGCGGTGCCGCGTCGCATTGAGTGGGCCGCAAGCGCGCCGCTTGGCATCGTGGGACTCGACGACCCGTCTTCATTAGCATTGGCGACGCTGATCCCTTTGCTCGGTTGTGGCGAGGAGGCCGCGGCGCTTGCCTTTGACGGGTTGGCCGAAACCGCGAATGACGATGTCGGGCGGTATGCCTTGCGGGCGATTGCCGCTGAGGAACGGGTCCATGACGCACTGTTACGGGCTATGGCGGCGCAGCTTCCCGAGGGGGCTGACGCCAAAAAATTGCAGCGTGCGGCGCGCCGGTTTCATATCGATCTCGGACGCGGTGGTCCGGCGCTGCACTTTGCCCGCATCGCCGCAGTTGATGCCGCGGTTTGTACGATCCTCAGCCGGTTATTGCGTCCCGGACTGCCCCTCGCGTGCGATCCGGTAACACGGGCGACGCTTGCCCGTATCCGAAGCGACGAGGCGCGCCATGTCGCGGTGTCGCGCGGGATGGCAGAGGGCAGGGCGTCGCGCCGCGCCCTTGACGATGTCGGCGCAGCGGCGCGGGCGGCGCTGGCCGGGATGCTGGAACTCGGTGGCGACGCCTTTGAGTCGCTGGGTGTCAGCCCGGGTGCGCTGTTGCGCGATGTGGCGCGGCTGCCGGACGGAATGTTTTCTGCATGACCCCGGACCACGCGCCGTGGCAGTCGACCCAGAAACTGGGGGTGCTGGGGACTGGCCATGCCGTCCCGGGGCCTGCCGTTGCCACGGCTGATCTTGTCGCGATGATGCGTGCGCGGTTCGGCTTTACGCGGGGCCGCGAGGCGTCGGTAATCGCCTGCCGCATGGGGATCGAGCATCGCCATATCTGTCGCCCGTTCGAAGCGCGCAGCGAAGCGGCGCGGGCAAGTGACAGGAACCCCGAGCTTGCTGCGCGCGCGGTGCGCGCTGCCCTCGATCAGGCCGGACTGGAACCGGCAGACCTCGGCTATCTCATCGGCCACACGACAACCCCCGCGCAGCCGCTGCCCGCGAATATCGCGCTCGTGGCCGACCTGGTGCGTTACGGCGGGCCGCATCTCGAATTGCGTCAGGCGTGCACCGGCTTTGCCAATGCGCTGATGATTGCGTGCGGTTTGGTGGCATCGGGAGGACGGCCGGTGGCGATTGTCGGGTCTGAGACGGGATCCTTGTTTCTTGATCCCGCCGAGCTGGACGATGACGCGGGGCAGATCGTCAACATGATCCAGATGGGCGACGGGGCGGGTGCGATCATCATCGGGGCACCGGTCACCGGACGCGCGACGATCTCCGCGAGCTGGTATGGTGCGTGTGGTCTTGACCGCAGCCCCGGTATCTCGCGTCGGCACCGTGTTCACCGCTTCGATCATGATTTCGCGGCGATTCGGCTCGGCGGGAAAACCTTGTTCGAGGCGGGGCTGGCGACGGCTGCGGGGCTGGGGATCGATATTGCCGGCATCGATCATATTATCCCGCATCAGGTCAGCGGTCGGATCGGCGCGCAACTGGCGGCGCACAGCGGGTTGTTGCCCGAACGCATGTTCGTCACCGCCGGACAGCGCGGCAATACCGGGTCAGCGGCGATCTGGATGGCGCTGGCCGAGCTGCGCGGGCGGCTGACACCCGGCGAGCGGGTGGTGGTCCTTGGCGCAGAGGCCAGCAAATATATGTACGGCGGCTTTGCCTATGAACATGGCTGAACCAGTGGTTACGCCGGTGATCGCGCCGGTGATCGCGCCGGTGATTGCCGTAGAGGGATTGGCCAAAGTCTGGGGTGGGCGCACTGTCGTTCGCGACGTCTCGATCACTCTCGCGCGCGGGGCGATGCTCGGGCTGGTCGGCGCCAATGGCGGCGGCAAGACCACGACGCTGAGGATGCTGGCCGGTCTGGTCAAGCCCGACGCGGGGCAGGGGTTTGTGCTGGGGGAAAACGTCCGCGGTCGGGCGGCGGCACGGCGGGCGCGGATTGGCTATATGGGGCAGCGGCTGGCGCTCTACCCGGACCTGACTGTGGCCGAAAACCTAGCGTTTCGCGCCGGTGTGCACGGCCTTTCGCATCCCAAACAGGGGGTCGCCGATGTTGTCGCGCGCTATGGCCTGGGTGACGTGCAGCGCCAGCGGTTCGGGCAATTGTCGGGGGGCTGGGCGCGGCGGGTGCAATTTGCCGCCAGCGTGATCCACGCGCCGCCCTTGTTGTTGCTTGATGAACCGACAGCGGGGCTAGATGTGGCGACAAAGCGCGACATCTGGTGCTGGTTGAACACATTGGCAGCGGCAGGCTGTGCGATTATTATCAGCACGCATGATCTGGCCGAGGCCGAGCATTGCCCGGTCATCATCCTTTATGAAAATGGTATCGCCCATCCGGCAATGACGCCCGCCGGCTTCATGGCGGAGGAGGGGGCGGACAGCCTCGAAGCTGCGGTTCTGAACCGGGCGTTGGTGCGGTGACGGGCGCAACCCGCATTTTCGTGGTCGCGCGCGTCGAAATGCTGCGGCTGTTTCGTTCGCGCATGGCGCTGACCCTGTTGCTGGTCGTGCCCGCTCTGCAAGTCGCGCTGTTCGGCTTTGCGATCCGCCCCACCGCCGCCCATGTGAGTGTCGCAATCGCTGCCCCGACAGCGCAGGCGAGCGACACGGCGGCAAAATCGCTGAGGGCGCAAACGGGTCTCGATATTGTTGCCGAGCGATTGCCGCCAGGTGGTGCCACGGCGCGCGTAAGAAGCGGCGGAGCACTTATCGGGATTGAAGTACCCGTGCTGCGCTCGTTCGCCAACCCGATGGCTCCTGTCGTTCCGCTGCGGATTATTGTCGATGCCAGCCACGCCGGGCTGACTGGCACTGCCGTCGCCCGAATAGAGTCCGTCTATTGGCAGGGGCTGGCGACCCGGGCGGAGGTCCAGAACAGCGGCCCGGGCCTGATCGTCGAGCGGCTTTATAATCCCGATGCGCGGGCCGACTGGACGTTTTTGCCTGCACTCGTCGGGGTCACAGTGATGATTGCCGCGATTATGCTCGGCGCGCTCAGCCTTGCCCGCGAACGCGAGGGCGGGACATGGGAGGCG
>JANNCK010000036.1:0-1990 GCA_031386545.1 Sphingomonadales bacterium | reverse complement strand
GGTGCAGATATTCGGCGACACCCACGGCAACATCGTCCACCTGTTCGAACGCGACTGCTCGCTCCAGCGCCGCCACCAGAAGGTCATCGAGGAAGCCCCCGCGCCGGGCATGGATGAGGCGACACGCGAGCAACTCTGCGCGGCGGCGGTCAAGGCGGCCAAGGCGGTCGATTATGTCGGCGCAGGCACGATCGAGTTCATCGCCGACGCCTCCGAAGGCCTGCGCGCCGACCGCATCTGGTTCATGGAAATGAATACCCGGCTGCAGGTCGAACATCCGGTGACCGAGGAAATCACCGGCGTCGATCTGGTCGAATGGCAGTTGCGCGTGGCGAGCGGGGAGGCACTGCCGAAGCGGCAGGACGAATTGAGCATCAATGGCTGGGCAATGGAAGCGCGGCTCTATGCGGAAGACCCGGCGAAGGGGTTTTTGCCAAGTGTGGGTAAGCTCCACGTCTTCCAACTCGACGAGAATGCTCGACTAGAATGCGCGGTCGAGACGGGTGGCGAAGTAACTCCCTTCTATGATCCCATGATTGCCAAGGTGATTTGTAGAGGGTCTGATCGTACACATGCTCGGACCGCTCTGCGAAACAGCATTTCCGAAACGGCGGTCTGGCCGGTCAAAACGAATGCAGCGTTTCTCTTTGCACTTCTGGACGACGCACAATTTGCTCAGGGCGACGTAGATACCGGTCTGATCGAGCGAAAGGGAGAGGCGCTGACCGCTGACGTCCCGCTCAGTTCTATCGAACAGACGCGGGCGGCAATGGCTCTCACGTTTGCGCACCCGCAGCTCGCTTTCAGATTGAATGCCAAGCCTAAGATGTCTGCGATGTTCTTGCTCGACGGAGCGGCGACCGAAATCGGTTTGGCCGGCGACGGCAGTCTCGAAAACCACGAAAAGATGGTTATTAACGAGGACGGGCGGGTGTGGCATCTTTCTCGTTGGCGTCAGGACGGCTCCGCGCACGGCCCCGCTTCCTCTGGCACCATCCTCTCCCCCATGCCCGGCCGGATCATCGCGGTCGAGGTCGCGGCGGGCGACGCCGTGACCAAGGGCCAGAAGCTCCTCACCCTCGAAGCGATGAAGATGGAGCACAGCCTGACTGCGCCGTTCGACGGGGTGGTGGCCGAACTCAACGCGGAGACCGGCGCGCAGGTGCAGGTCGATGCGCTGCTGGTGCGGATCGCGGCGGTGGCGGTCGGATAGGGCAACTCTGCCTATTGCCGTCGTTGCGAGCGACGCTAAGCAAACTACCCGCCGCACGTGAAACCTGCTGGATTGCTTCGCTCCGCTCGCAACGACGGTGGCTATTTCTGTGTTTTATAAACAAATAAAAGGGGCGCGGGACTTGCCGTCCCGCGCCCCTTGTTTTGTGCCTCAAATCAGAACTTGAAGCGTGCGCTAAGGCCGTAGGTCTTCGGCGGGCTGGGATAGCCCGAGAGCGTGCCTGACTGCGCCACGCCCGGGAAGATGACCGGGTTGAACTTCGGCTCCGTCAGATTGCGGCCCCATGCCGTGATTTCGAGACCATTGCGCATCGCCAAAGTGACCGACGCATTGAGTGTTTCCGGACTCGCCTTGAACGCCAGACCCTGCGCAATGATGAACGAGCTTGCATGGTCGAAATCGACATGGAAGATCGCTTTCAGGCTGTCACTCAATTCCTTCGTATAGGTCGCGCCCACCGCAATTGAATACTCCGACGTGCCGCTGGGGCGGACACCGGTCAGGTTTGTCGGCTGGACATTGTTCGTCGCAGGATTGAACGCCGAACCACCGGTGAACAGGTCATACGTCGGATTCAGATACGTCAATGACGCCGTGAAGTTCAGCGCCCTTACTGGAGACAAACTCATGTCGAGTTCGAAACCGGTGGTCGATTGCTTTTCGGCGTTCCCGAGCACGAAACCAGTGCCCTGGAAGATGTTGCTCTGAAAGCCAGTCAGAATCTGTTTGAATACGGCCAGATTAAAGCCAAACCCC
>JANNCK010000263.1:0-5442 GCA_031386545.1 Sphingomonadales bacterium | reverse complement strand
AGTCCTGTAGGCGGCACCACTCCCGAGCAATGGAGGGCACCATCGGCCCGACGTTGTCGGGACCATCGAGTGCAGGCATTTCGAATGGCCGGTTTTGATCCGTGATCCTGATCGTATCGGGCGTCGCCCTGTTTCACATACGGATCGGGCGTGCGAAGCCTGGCAGCGATCACCTCGCCGAGACGGGCAACGACTTCGGGCGTTAGTTCGCGCCGGTCCCTGCCCATCTGCTGCTCGACCTGCTTAATTTCCAAGTCGAGTTGGCTGCGGCGAGCACGGTTAAAGGTAAGCCGATCGACGAAGTCGTGATCGTCAGGTGTCGCTGCGCCCGACTCGATGAAGCCGATCATGTTCCTGATCTTGCCATCGACGTTGGTCCGCTCGGTGCGAAGCGCCTGCGCGGTCGCGAAGCACTTGTGTCACTGTTTCGCTACGATCAAGCATATTAGAAAGCAGAGTCTTCAGCCGCTCTGGCAAAAGCAGCCGCTGATCGAGCGCATCGACGAAGATCGTTTCGAGAGCATTGTCGCGAATGCTGACGCCCTCGCAGACGGTCTCGCCACGACGGAGCCGACGCGAACAGCGATAGTATCGGTAGCGGCCACCCTTGCCGGTTGCGATGGTCAGCGCATTGCCACATTCCGAGTGACCGCATTTGGCGATGCCCGCAAGCATCGCCAACCCTCGTTTTTGACATGCCAGATGGCAAGGCTCCATAAAAGGCGGGAAGGCTGCCCACGGAAGTTGTTGCAACAGGTTCAGGTCATCGGCATTTCAGCCGCTTCGTGCCAGAAATGGAGCAGCGCCGTACTAAAGCCGAGCGGGATATAGGCGTCGCAGCAATCGTCAGACACGACGCAAAGGCGCACATTGACGTGATCGATGACCGTCGATGCGCTGCACCCCGGGCCGAAGCGTGGATGCTCGGCGTTGAATGTACCGCCCTCCATCAACAGTCGTCGCCAGCCTTTGCCCGACAGACGGATACGCACCACACCGCCGCCGATAGCGGTAAGCGCCCCGTCGTCGGCAAGGATGATCGGCAATCCTTGGGCGTCCCCCTCGACAAGCCAGACGGTCGGTTCGTAGCGGATCAGGCGCAGCGCATCGTTGCCCGCAGCGCGCCCCATGGCCGGCAGCGCAAAGCCGGTCGCAACCTCGAACCTTTGCGCCACCGCTGCGGGTGCGCGCCAGATTTCGAAGACGTGGAGCGGTGCTGCGGGCAGGAATGCGACCGTCACGTCAGTCACGATAGCGCTCTCCCGCTAGGTCGTAGAAATGCGGCGCGACCACGCGGACCCGCGCGCGCTGTCCCCGCGTGGGCGAGGTGGCGATCAGTTCCTCGCCATGACGTTCAAAGCCGCCCGCTAGCTGGGCCAGCGCAATCGAACCCCCTTCGACGATGCGCAAGGCCGCCGCGCTGACATGACCCTGCACCGAACCGCTGTCATGCGCCACCAACATCGATCCTTCGGGGATCGTCCCCTCGATGGCTTCGAGGCCGACAAGCTGGCGACGATCCGGTGCGGCAAGTGCGGGGCGGGTCAGCCCCATCGCGCCGACAAAGCCGCCCGCCTTGTTGAGCATCTTGTCGAGTGCCAGGTCGTGCGGTGACATCCGCCCGTCGATCTCGCCCCCGACGACCAGATGCCCCTTTTCGATGCGGAGGAATTCCATCGCTTCCATGCCGTAGAGGCAGCCACCCTGCGTCGCGACTTCGTCCTCGCACGCGGCCCAGACGCGCGCGGCCAGCGTCGCATCGGTATAGATTTCGAACGCGCGCTCGCCGCTGTAGCTTGCGGCGAGCATGAGCACCGGTACGGTGTCGATCGTCGCCGCAACGGTCGACATGTGACGGGGCGGTTCCTCGCCAATTAGCGCCGCGACCACCGCCTTCGCCTTCGGCCCAGCAACCGCAATCCCGGCATAATGTTCCTGCACATTGACCGCCGAAACGCGCAGGTCCGGTTTCAGATACTGGCGGACGTAGGAAATGTGAGTCGCCATCCGGTCGGCACCGCCGGTCGAGCTGGTCAGCAGATAGCGGTTCTCGCCCAGCCGCCAGACCGTCCCGTCATCGAACACGAACCCGTCTTCGCGGAGCATGAAAGTATAGCGGCCGCGCCCGACCGCGAGTTTGCCGACGGTCGTCGCGCAGACGATTTCGAGCAAGGCCACCGCGTCGGGCCCCGAAATCTCGAATTTGGCGAGCGTCGAAACGTCGGTCATGCCGACATTGGTGCGCACGGCTTTGGCTTCACGCAGTGCCGCTTGTGCCATCGTTTCGTCCCCACGCGGATAAGCGCGCGGGCGGAACCAATAGCCGAGCGGCTGCCAGACCGGGTTTTTCGCTGCATGGACATCGTAGAGCGCGAGCCGCCGGATGTGAGCGCCCGCATCCTTTGCTCCGGTCCCCGCCAGCAGCCCCATGGTCACGGGCGTGTAGGGTGGGCGGAAGGTGGTCAGGCCCGCCTCGGGGATCGCGACATCCTGTTTCTGGGCAAGCCGACCCAGCGCCGCCATATTGCTCGTCTTGCCCTGATCGGTCGCCATGCCGAGCGTGGTGTAGCGTTTCAGATGCTCGACCGAGCGGTACCCCTCCGCCCAGGCAAGATCGACATCGGCAAGCGTCACATCGTTCTGGAAATCGATGAAGCTCATTTTCGGCGACGAAACGGGGGTGACGTCGTGCACCGGCACTGGGTCAGCCGCACCGCCGATCGTCGTCACATTCTGGCGCGACGTTGCCGGCACAAAGGCCTGTGCTGCCGCGTTCCAGTCCAGTGTACCACCTGCCTGCATGTGGAGATGGACGACCGGTGTGAACCCGCCCGACACGGCAAGGAGATCAGCTGGCCAGCTTTTGGTTGAGCGGTTCACCTGCGCGCTTACGCCCTTCAGGCAATGGCGCGCGCCTGTAGTGGCAAGCGGAACCGCGTCATTGTGCACGGCAAAGCCGCAGTCCGCGCCCGCTGGAGCCGGGCGCGCGTCGAGGATCGCCAGCACCTCTGCACCCGCCGCGCGCAGCGCGTGTGCCGACTTGTACGCATCATCATTGTTCGTCGCGATCACCACGCGCTTACCGGGAAGCACGCGAAAGCGCTGTATATATGTCCGCACAGCTTGCGACAGCATCACGCCCGGGCGGTCATTATGGGCAAAGGCCATTGGCCGTTCAATGCTGCCGGTCGCGAGGATTACCTGACCCGCGCGCACATGCCATAGCCGCTGAACGATGCCGTTCGCGGGCACTTCGCCGGGTTCGGCAAGGCGCTGGGTCAGCGTGACGAGATCATGCTCCCAATAGCCCGAGGCGGTGGTGCGGGTGAGGATGCGACCGCCCAGTTCGCAAATGCGCGCTGCGGTCGCCGCGATCCAGGCAGCGTCCAGCTCTTGCGGGTCGCGGATCAGCGAGGGGCCGAGAATGCGGTCCTGCTCGACCAGGATGACTCGCTTGCCCGCCTCGGCTGCATCGAGTGCGGCTTGCAGTCCCGCCGGACCAGCGCCGACAACGAACACATCGCAAAAGGCGGCGCGCTGGCTGAAACGATCAGGGTCGGCTTCGGTCGGGGCGTTGCCGAGGCCCGCAGCCTTGCGGATGAACCATTCATAGCGCAGCCAGCGTTTGGCAGGTCCGAAAAACGTCTTGTAGTAAAAACCTGCTGAAAAGAAGGGCGCCGCAAGGCCGAGCACCGCGCCGAGATCGAACGACAAGCTGGGCCAGCAGTTCTGGCTTTGCGCAGTCAGCCCTTCATAGACAAACACATCGGTGGCGCGGGTATTCGGCTCACGCCGACCACCGACCCCCACCGTAACTAGCGCGTTGGGTTCTTCGACGCCCGCCGTCATGATCCCGCGCGGGCGATGATATTTGAAACTGCGCCCGACCAGGCCGACACCATTGGCGAGAAGCGCTGCCGCCAGCGTATCGCCTTCGCGCGCGCGAAATACCTTGCCGTCGAAAGTGAAGGTCAAGGTCTCGCCGCCCGATACGCGTCCGGGACCGTTCACGACAAAGCCTCTGGCCCGACAGCGCGGGTGGTCGCGATTGCGTTAGTGATGCGGTGGCGCGTGATGACCAACCAGGCGCGGCAGCCATAGGTATGCCGCCAGATCTCTTCATCGTCGCCGCGCGGATTGGTGCGTGTGAACAGCGTGGCGATCGTCGCTTCGGGCGTTGCATCGAGTGCGACAACCGAATCGACGGTCCGTTCGAAGACGAACTCGCTTTGCGATCGCAGGCCGCAATGGGGGCAGGGGATCTGCATCATCGGTGTCGGGCCCTCATCGACTGTTCGGCATCGGACCCGTCCCGGTCTCGTCGATCGTCGCGCCGGTGGCGAACCGGTCGAGTGCGAACGGGGCGTTCAACGCATGGGGTTTGCCGGTTGCCAGCGTATGGGCATAGGTCCAGCCCGAGGCGGGCGTCGCCTTGAACCCGCCATAGCACCAGCCGCCGTTGAGATAGAGATTGGGCACGGGGGTTTTGCCGATAATCGGCGCGCCGTCGCAGCTCATGTCGGTGACGCCGCTCCATGTCCGCACCATCCGCAGGCGCGACAGCGCGGGAACAAGCGCCAGCCCTTGCGCCACCGCACCCTCCATCACCATCGGGTTGCCACGCTGGGCATAGCTGGGCCAGTTATCAGGATCGCCGCCAAAGACGATGCCGCCCTTGTCCGACTGGCTGATGTAACAATGCAGCGATTGCGACATGATCACGCTGTTGATCATCGGCTTGACGCCTTCCGTCACCATGGCCTGCAGCGTTTGCGATTCGACGGGCAGCCTGAGTCCGGCCAACCCCGCGACATGGCCGCTGTTCCCGGCCACACAGATGCCGACGCGACCCGCGCCGATTCGCCCGCGCGTCGTTTCGACACCGACGACCGCATCGCCATTTCGAACGAAGCCGGTGACCTCGCATTTCTGGATAATATCGACGCCCAGGCTGTCCGCAGCGCGCGCATATCCCCAGGCGACCGCATCGTGGCGGGCCGTGCCACCCCGACGCTGGATAAGGGCACCTTCGATGGGAAAGCGGGCCGTGCGCGACATGTCGAGCAAGGGTTCAAGTTTTGCGACCTGGTCACGCGTCATCAGATCGGCGTCGATACCGTCGCAACGCATCGCGTCGCCGCGCTGGGCCAGCATTGTCATATCGGCATCGCTATGGCCGAGCATCATTGCGCCGCGCGGGCTGAACATGACGTTGTAGTTCAGCTCATCGCTAAGATTGTGCCACAGCTTCAGCCCGAATTCGAACAGCTTATGCAACGGGGCAAGACGATAATTGGACCGTACGATTGTGGTGTTGCGCCCGGTGTTGCCGCCGCCGATCCACCCCTTTTCAAGCACAGCGATGTTGCGCAGGCCATGGACCTTGGCGAGGTAATAAGCGGTTGCCAGCCCATGCCCGCCCCCGCCGATGATGATGAAATC
>JANNCK010000249.1:0-17954 GCA_031386545.1 Sphingomonadales bacterium | reverse complement strand
CGACATTGGCGGCCTTGGCACGGGTTTCATCGCAGCGACGGCCCCTTCGACGCAGCGCAAGGCATCGTTCTTCACCCCACGCGGGTCGCTGACCTATAAATTCGACGATGACCATAATGTCTATCTGTCGGTCGGACGCGGCTATAAATCAGGTGGGATCAACGGCGTCGCGGCGCGCTTTACCCGCAATTCGACGGTCGCCGGTGTTGTCGTGTCTGATCCGATCGCGCCCGGAAGCGCGATCCCCGCCCCGCGCGCGGGCGCAACGGCCGTTGCTT
Source organism: Sphingomonadales bacterium (assembly GCA_031386545.1). GTDB lineage: Bacteria > Pseudomonadota > Alphaproteobacteria > Sphingomonadales > Sphingomonadaceae > Sphingomonas_O. The sequence continues at coordinate 17,676 of JANNCK010000249.1, read as the reverse complement.
TCGTGCAGACCTCGCCGGGCACCGGCGGTCTCTCAGAGCTACAGGAGCAATATGCGGCTGAGACCAACTGGACCTACGAGATCGGGTCGAAGAACCGCTTTTTCGACGGCGCGCTGACGCTCAACGTCGCGGCGTTTTATACCAATTGGCAGAATATCCAGTCGAACGCAGTCCGTCTGCAACCCGACGGTACCGCACCTGTCAGCTTTGCGGCCATCGTGCCGTCGCTCATCGGCAATGTCGGCGACGTCCGCATTTATGGCTTCGAAATCGAAGGCAATTGGCGCGTCACGCCCGAACTCCGCATCGATTTTGGCGCAGCATATAATAATGCGCGTTACAAATCGGGCACGGTGTCGCAGCGGTTCGGCGCGTCGGGCAATTGCGCGGTGAGCGCGGGTCAAACGGCGGTTTGCACCACAACCAGCGTCGCGGGTCTCAGCATTCCGGTACTGCCGATTGGCGGCAACCAGCTTGAACGCACCCCTGCTTTCGACGCGCTGCTCGGCGTCAACTACGACACCAAATTCTCGAACGGCTGGGGCTTTTACGCGCGCGCCGACGTGACCTACCAGACCAAGCAATTCGCCGACGAGGCCAACCTAGCGTTCATCCCCAGCCGTACGCTGGTCAACGCGTCGATTGGGCTGTCGATCGACAAGATCAATTTCCAGCTTTGGACCAAGAACCTGTTCGACCGGCAATATGTCACCAGCGCTCTGTTCCTGATCGGCACCGGCGGGGCGGGATCGGCCAGCTATGTCCCGATCCTTGGTGATCGGCGCACAGTGGGCCTGACTGTCTCGACGAGCTTCTGATCGCATGACGGTGGCGCTCAAAACCGAGCTGGCCCGCATTGCCGCCGGTACCGATGTCGGGTTCGACGTTGGCGGCGACGCGGTCGAGGCGATCAAGCGGCTGGCGGGGGATCTGGAAGCAGCGAACCCGACGCCAGTGACCAGCCGCGCGGATGCGCTGTTGAAGGGGCGCTGGCGGCTGCTTTATTCGAGCTTTGGCCTGCACCGCGATGCCACATTGGCGCGGCTATCGTTTAACGCACTGCCCAAAACGCCGGTGCACGTCACCGACCTGTGGCAGGAGGTCGATCCGGCGACCGGCCTGTACGACAATATCGTCGATCATGATGAAGGGTCCGTGGTGACGCTGGGTAAATTCACCCCCGCCAGCGACCAGCGTCTCGACGTCGTGTTCACCGATATGCTGGCGACCGGCCTTGGTGCCGCGCGGTTGCCGATTGACAATACAAAGATCCCGGCGCTGCACTCGGACGTAACCTATCTCGACGATGATTTCCGTCTGAATCGGGGAAGTTACGGCAATCTTTATGTCCTGCAACTCGTGACACGCGAACCGGCGACATGGGCGCGGCACGCCTGAATATCATGCTGACCCGCCGAATGATGCTGGCAGCGACGATGCTGCTGGCGGCAGTACCCGTCTGGGCGGGCGACGCGATCCGCAGCATCGATACCGTGTTGACCGCCCCCGACGGACGCGCCGTGCCGGTGCGGATTACTTGGCCAGATGATGGGGCGCAGCGATTGCCGTTGCTGGTGCTGTCGCATGGTGCAAACGGGACGCTCGACGGGTTGGTCCTGCTCCAGCGCAGCCTGACCCGCGGGCGCATCGTCGCCGCCCCGCGCCATCCCGACAGCGAGGCCAATCCCGACTTGGCAAAGGTTGATCGCCCCAAAGTGTTCGGACAGCGGATCGCCGATATGAAACTGGTGCTCGATGCATCTGCCGGGATCGAGCGACTGACCGGCAAGCGCATCGACCGGACACGGATCGCGGCGGGCGGGCACAGCTTCGGCGCATTGATCGCCCAAGCCTTGGGCGGGGCAAAGGTCGGCGCGCCCGCGCGGGACTGGCGCGACGCGCGCATTACCCGCGCGATCGCCTTCTCCCCGCCGGGCCCGATCCCCGGCTATGCCGATGCGGCGGGTTGGGCCGCAATGGCCGTGCCGCAATTCGTCCAGACCGGCACTGCCGATGTTGTCCCGATGATGGCCCCGATATGGCAGGCGCATATGGCCTCGTTCGACGCGGCGTCGGTGCGCGGCTCGGTGCTGTGGGTCGGCCACGGTGTCGATCATTATTTCGGCAACCGCATCCAGCGCCTGTCACGCGCCGCGCCCGACCAAGGCGTGGCGTTCGCGCGCGCCGTCGATCTGGCCGATGCGTTCCTGCGCGCCGCGCCGCTGGTCGCGCCGACAGGTGCGGTGACCGAGCGGCTGTCGGTCAAGTAGCGCCATCGGATCAGGCCTTTATGGCGGTAATGTTGGGGGGAGCTGACTGTCCGGTCTTGGCTAGCTTTTAGCGTTAGCTGCCGCTCAGGCACAGCTTACCCGAACACCCATTCCGAGAACAACGGTCCTAAGTCTTGGCCACTCGATGCCTCCATCGCCCTCTGCAAATCGGCGCTGACGACGGTGCCGCCTGCATGGGCGCGGGTATACCGACGCAGACCCGACCAGAACGCTTTGTCGCCTAGCGTGGTACGGAGATGCGCCATGAAAAGTGCACCCTTGCTGTACTGGATGGCGCGGCGGGTATTCAGCGTTGGATACGGCCCCTCCCACGCGAGCAGCTTGTCGAATCCCTGCGCTCGTGCTCGAGCAAGTCGGACGCGGGCGACCTCGAGCTCGGCGTCATACGCCGCCCTGCCGTAGCGATGCTCCTTCCATGCCGCCGTCATGAAAGTTGTAATGCCCTCGTTCAGCCAAAAATCCTTTAGCGTCGCGCAGGTGACGAGATTACCCCACCACTGGTGTGCGAGTTCGTGAGCGATAGCCCAATCCTCGGCCGCCGAGCGTGGATGGTGTGGAAGGGCTTTGGTGCCGAGGACCGAATAGGTCGCTGCTTCCTGAGCCTCGTCGCCCTCGACGAGCAGCTGACTATACTCGGCGACCGGCAGTGGAATGCCTGCCTTAGTCGCGAAGAACGCGGCGATCTCAGTCGATCCGGCAAAGCGTCGCTTGAGTTCGGCGGCATCCGCATGATCACTCAAATAGGTCAGCTTTGCGGTTCCAAGGCGCTCGCTGGTTGAGGCGAAACGCCCGATGGCAAAGCCGTAGAGATAAGCCGAATAGGGTCGTGGTGCCTTCCACCGGTGAATCTCACTGCCGTCTCGTCCCGGGCGTCGTGAGATCAGCTTGCCTACCGACATCGAATCCATGCCAGACGGGACGCGCAGGTCGAGCGTGAAGGCGGCCTTGTCGCCGAACGCGCTCTGCGCGCAGATCATCCAATCGCAGGCGAAGTAGCTGGTGTAGAGTAATTTTGTCGTGCCCACGAAACCCCGGGCAGGGCGACCATGATAGGACAGCTCCAGCTTGAGATTCGTTCCGCGCATGAACGGCTTGGCAAGGTCGAAGATGAGAACATTGCCTTCCAACCCATGGCGAACGGCAACACCGTTGACCGTTGCTTTGTCGATCGTCAGCGAGTTGCCAGAAAAACTCAGACGCTGAAGTCCGTCTATACTCGACCGCAGGATGATGGTCTGACGCCCTGCTACCGTCTTGTTAACGATGTCGGGTGTCAGGGCCAGTTCGTAGTTCGTAACGTCAAAGCCTTGACCAGGCTCAGTCTGCGCGAGCGCCGAGGCGGAGAGCGATGCGAAAGCGACGCCGATCAGCGCGAATAAGCTCGGCAAAGTGTGGTTCAATGCTACCTCGATGCTGACCGCGTCGTGATGGGCAATGACTGCTTTCGAAGCAAGTCATCAGCTTGCGCTACGACCGAAAAGTTGTCGAAAGCGGCCATACGACCAACCGGTCCTATTACGGTCCAAACCGTGAACAAATCCGCTGTCCTACAGGAACAACCCCCGATAACATGCACACCGAGACGCTGCGTCTCCGCTCTTTGAACCTGTAGGAAAAAACACGCCTAACCCGGTGAAGCTAGCGAAGCTAACGCACGCAGAACCGCGACTTTTGTCGATACGCCCGAGTCGCTTTGGCACACCCTTACCGGCGAGAATTGGCGCACAACATGTCGGCTCGCTAAAGCCCGAGTGCCCCCGGATTGAGAATATCGTGCGGGTCGAGCTCCGCCTTGATCGCGCGGAGCAGCGCCACTGACGCCGGGTTGCGACCGGTCAGATACGGATAGGTCTTGCCGATCTGGAGATGCGCTGCACCGTGCGCGTGCATCAGGTCGATCACGCCGTGTTTGAGCTTTGCCACCAGCGCGGCGGCTTCGGGCGCAGCGGGGTAGGCGTCGATGGTCGCCAGATGGTCGGCGGGGACCATCCGGTCATGCACGATGTCGCGCGCGTCGGGCCAGTAGAACGCCGGTTCATAGACGAAGGCGCTACCGCCGACGGCCATGAACATGGCGCCCGTATAGATGCCGTGCGCGTCCATTTCGTCCTGGCGTGCGTCCCAGAACGCCATGATCGCGTCATGGAATGCCTCGACGGCGTCATGCGCGAACAGACCATGCAGCGCGCACCAGCGCTCGCCCTTCGGCCCCAATATGTTGGTTAGCGGCGCAAACGGCATACCACGCACGATGGTTGGCACGGTGTTGGCGATTTCGGTGCCGTGCTGACGCCCGATGGCGCGGATCGCGGTGGCTTTGGCATCGGCGCTCGCCTGATCGATGCCGTCGGCGATATAATGCACGGCATAGTCGGCGGCCTTGAGGGCGCGGTCGCCCGCCACCGCCATTTTGGCGAGTGACTTCAGCCCGCCCGCGACCGACCCCGCCGATTTCATCACCGACTTGGCAATTTCGGCCTTGGCCGAGATACTGTCGTTGCGGCCTATCTGTCCCTGCTGCAGCGCGGCGTTGAGGCCGAAATTCTCGTCGTCCAGCCCTTCGCGGGCAATCGCCGCCATCGCGTCGTGCATCGCGGCAAAGGACGTGAAACTGAAGGACAGCGCCGCAAAAGCCTCGTGCCGCGCGACCAGTTTGAGTGTGATCGCTGTCTTGATCCCGAGCGCCCCGCAATCGCCAGTGAAAAGTCCGGTCAGGTCGGGGCCGAAATTGCGGAAGAACGGGCTGCCATTCGCCGATCCTCCGCTACCGGTGCGGAGCAGCTCGCCGGTGCCGGTGACGATGTCCATCGCAACCACGCTGTCCGCCGAAACACCGGGGCCATGGCTGATCGCATTTTGCGAGATCGACCCGCCGACAGTCGCGGCAAGGCCCGAGAACGGTCCCCAGAACGGCGTCCGAAGCCCGCGGGCTTTCAGCGTTTCGTAGAGCACAGCCCAAGTCACGCCCGGCTCCACCGTCACGATGTTTTTGGCCGTGTCGAGGTCAATCGCGGTCAGCCGGTCGGTGCTGATCGTAATGCCGCCGGGCCGCGAATGGGTGTAGCCATCGGTATAACTGGCCCCGCCGCCACGCACGGTGACGGGCAAGCGGTGCCGCGCGGCGACGCGGACGACGTCCTGCAATTCGGCAACCGACCCGGGCAGCACGACCGCGACCGGCACTTCGCCGCTGCGAAAAATGTCGCTGCCGTAAAAGCGCCGGTCGTCTTGCCCCGACAGCACGTTCGCGGTGCCGACGATAGCCGCAAGCATGTCGGCAACCGGCGCATCGGCAACCACGGCGGCGCTCATGACATGTGACCCCCGGCTTGCGCGAAATACCACGCGGCGATCTCTTCGCGTTTCGGCCACCACACATGGGGCAGCGACTTGGCGTGCTGGATGAATTCGCGCACCGCCCGGACACGGTGGGCGCGGCCTGAAACATGCGGATGCAGCCCGACGTTCATGATCCGTGCGGTCTTTTCACCCTCGGCATAAAGCACGTCGAGCTCCTCGATCAGGATGTCACGATATTGGTCGGTGGTGTAATTGCGCCGCGTCAGCAGGGTGAAATCGTTGATCTCATTCGAATAGGGGATCGACAGGAACCGCTGCCCGCCTGCCACCGTCAGCGGATAGGGCTGATCGTCGTTCATCATGTCGCAGATGAATTCGAGGCCCGCCTCGGCGAGAATATCCGCAGTTTGCGTCGTGCTGCGGAGCGACGACGACAGCCACCCCTTTGCCGGTCGCCCGACGTGCTTCTGGTACGCATCAAGCGTCCGCAGCACGATCTCGCGTTCCTTGGCGGGTTCATGCGCGAAGTCGCTGAGCAGTTCGCCCTGTTCCCAATTGTGCGCGAGCAATTCCCAGCCGCGCTCAAGGACCGCATCGGTCATCGCGCGCCGCCGCTCGAACGTCACCGCGTTGGTCGTGCAACTTGCCGCGACGCCCAACTCGTCGAACAGCTCGATCAGCCGCCAGATGCCCACCCGCTGGCCATATTCGCGCCAAGTATAGTTCGGGAAATCGGCGACATTGCCCGGCAGGACATCGGGCAGGATCGGCGGCCCGCCCGCGTAATAGGCCTTGGTCGTATCCTTGGTCAGGTCCCAAGTTTCGAGGTTGAAGGTCAGCACCAGCGCGACGCGCTTGCCGTCAGGCCAGCGCAGTGGTTGGCGTTGTGAAATCGGGATATACGGATAGTCCATGCCCAGCAGTGTTTACCGCTGAGCTCCACCATGCAAGCCGGGCGGCACGCTGTCCGTCCTGCGGATAAAAACGGCGGTTTACGCACCCGCGCCGCTCCACCTGCCATGTGTAAACCATGACAGCCTATCTCGTCGTCACGCTACAGGTTTCGGACCCGGGGGCTTTTGGCGCTTATCGCGATGCCATCACTGGGCTCGAAGCCGAATTTGGCGGCCGTTATATGGTCCGCGCCCCGGTGCTCCACCGTTTGGAAGGTGACGGCCCCGACGACGAACGTGTCGTCGTGATGGAATTCCCCGATGCGCAGTCGGCACGCGATTTTATCGCCAGCGATGCCTACCAATCTGCGAAGCGATTACGTGTCGGCGCGGCGACGCTGAACATGCGGTTGGTAACGGAGTATCTATGAGCGGATTAATTACTGAACCCACCGACGGCATCCGCGCCTTCATGGCGCGTGACCACCGGCTGTTCATCGGTGGGGCGTGGGTCGATCCGGGGTCGGACCGGCAGATCGAGGTCGAAAACCCTTCGACCGAGGAGGTGATCGCGCGGCTACACTCGGCGTCGCTGTCCGATCTTGACTGCGCGGTCGCGGCGGCGCGGGCCGCGCTTGATGGGCCGTGGGGGCGGATGCCGCCTGCCGAACGGGCGCGCTTGATGTTTCGGCTGGCCGATCTGATGGAGGCAGCGGCGCTCGACTTAGGACAGCTATCAACGCTTGAAAACGGTATGCCTTTGTGGATGTCGATGGACAAGCTCGCGGCATTTTGCCCCGAACTCGTCCGCTATTATGCGGGCTGGTGCACCAAAGTGACGGGCGACACTTTGCCCGCGGTGCCGTTGCGCGGCGAGGCAAACGACTGGCTGGTCTACACGCTACGCCAGCCGGTGGGTGTCGTTGGCGCGATCATCCCGTGGAATGCCCCGGCGTCGATGATAACGCTGAAGGCTGCCCCGGCGTTGGCGGCGGGATGCACGATGGTCTTGAAACCGGCGGAGATGACGCCGCTGCTTGCGATCCGTTTCACCGAACTGGTCGAAGAAGCAGGGTTCCCGGCGGGTGTGTTCAACCTCGTTCAGGGCTATGGCGACGATATTGGCGACGGTATCGCGCGGCATCACGGCATCGACAAGGTTGCATTTACGGGATCGACGGCGGTCGGCAAAGCGATCGTCCGCGCCGCTGCCGACGATCTGAAACGCGTCAGCCTCGAACTCGGCGGCAAATCGCCGTTCATCGTGTGCGCCGATGCCGATCTCGATGTTGCGGCTCCTTCGGCAGCCGCGGCGTGTTTCTTCCTGTCGGGGCAGAATTGCATGGCCGGGACGCGGCTGTTCGTCGAAGATAGCATCGCAGAAGAGTTCGAGGAGCGGCTGATCGCGGCGGCGACGACATTCACGCTCGGCGACGGGTTCGCGCCTGGAACGATGGTTGGCCCGGTGATCTCGGCGAAACAACTTGCGCGGGTGAAGGGGTTTATCGACGAGGCCGACAGCGCCGGCGCGCGGCGGATTTTCGGGGGCAATGTGCCCGACCGCACCGGCCATTTCGTCGAACCGACCGTTTTCGCCGACGTCACCCCCGACATGCGGATCGCGCGCGAGGAGGTATTCGGTCCGGTGCTGGCAGTACAGCGCTTCTCGCAAAGCGCCGAGCGCGAGCTGCTCGACCGCGTGAACGGCACGACCTATGGCCTGTCGGGATCGGTCTGGACGCGCGACATCGGGCGCGCCCTTCGCCTCGCCAAGCATGTCGATTCAGGGCAGGTCGGCATTAACGCGCACGCCGCTGTCAGCCCGGAAACCCCGTTCGGCGGCAACAAACAGTCAGGTTGGGGCAGGGAGTTCGGGCGCGAAGGACTCGATGCCTATCTGAAGACCAAGGCGGTCAGCGTGAATATGGGGCCGCAACTAGGCAGTTAGAGATAGCGCATCGCAATTGTCACCGCGCTGCCAGGTGCGACCGAAATACGTGCCTTGGCGAAACTCGGGATGCCGCCAGCCCTGCCCGACACAGCCACCCCCTCGCGGGGGATGCCAATGAAGTTCGTTTTCAGCTTTCCGTCGCCGTCCTCGTCGTGGAAGGCAGTGATGGCGTAATCGCCGCTTGCAAGCCCGCTGAACCGAACCCTCATACTGCTGCCCGATGCGGGAACGCGTTGCTTCACGCCGGTTCCAGCCTTGTCACACACCGGAAATCCGCTCTTTCCGGGCATCACGCAGACCGAGACGGCCCCCTTGGTCGAGCGAATGCCGGTGACGGTCACGTCAATGGTGGCAGGACCGGTGGCCGCGAGGAGTATGGGGGTGACGCCAAGCAATACGGCGGCGCGCATGGTCACACCCCGGGCTTGGCGGCTGCAATGCCGCGCATGATCGTGTTCGGAATAAAGCTATTGTCCCACTCACCCGGCTGGCCCGTCTTGGCCTTCGGCGTCGGACCGAAGCGCAAGATAATGAGGCGTAACGATGGCGACATCCACATCGCCTGATTGCCGCTGCCGTCGAACAGGAACACGTCGCGGGCAACATAGGGTTCGGAATGTAATGTGCCGAGTGGTTGCGAGCGCGCCGGGAAGAAGCGCCGGCGCTCCTGATGCGGATCGCCGATCCACATATGCAATCCCCAATTCGGGTTGGCCGGTGATGGCGAAACCGTCGCTTTCACCCATCCCTCTGGCAAGATGCGCGTGCCCTCCCAGATGCCGCCTTCGATGAGGAGAATGCCTAGTCGCACGAAATCCTCTGCGGGCAGCATCATGCAGCACCCGGCATGGGCAAGGCCACCGGGGCGGTTGATGTAGACAGTGCCGCCGGTCGCCCCGATGGGCGCGAGCAGGTTGTTGCCGACATAATCGGCATAGCGCTGCTTCGTCGCGCGCTCGATCACGATCGCGAGCACATCGGATGTTATCATCGAATAATCAAATTCGGTGCCGGGCCCATAATCGCGTTTGGTCTCGTCGATCAGGATACGTTCGTGATCTTCCGACAGATACTCGCGCATCGTTTGCGACCACGGCTTAAAGTCATTGTAACTGAACCGTGAAATGCCGCTTGAATTTTGCAGGAATTGCCGGATCGTCGGCCCTTGCTTCGGTGTCCCCTGCCATTCGGTGACATAATCGCTGACCGGCTGGTCGATGCTTTTGATATGGCCCTGCGCCACGGCCCGACCGATGACCATGCCGACAATCATTTTGGCCATTGATTTCGACGCGATCAGCTTCTTGCGGTCAAACCCCTGCCAATAACTCGCCCCTCGTAGCGCACCGTCGTGCCAGACGAGCAGCCCTTCGCTGCGGTTTCGGGCGGCATAGTCGCGCGCGGCGGCGAGCGCCTCGGGCTTGATGTCGGCTGTCGTTGCAACAGCTAGCGGCGTGTCGGGCGCACCGGGAACCTTGTCGACCGGGTCGTACCAGTCCGCTTGTTGCGACTGGCCACGCGCTTGGCTGACGGCCATTTTGACGTAGCGGTCCATGTACGTTTTGTTGGCGAGATACCCGATAACGCCGACGGCAATAAGGACGAGCAAAGTGATGCCGGTCCATTTCAGGGTGCTTCGTACGAGGCTCATACGATCCTTCTTTGTTTGCGAGCCGCATAGAATGCTGCACCGACCGCGATTACCAGCACGGCGGCCCCGACCTGAAACGGCGCGGTCGGCCCCCAGCTCTGGTAGATCGTGCCCGAAACGCCGGGGCCAATGACGCGACCAAGACTTGACGCTCCTTGCGTCAAGCCGATTACAAGCCCGCGGTCGGCATCGTCGCCCTGCGCCGCTGCCATCGTCTGGAATGCCGGATTGAACAGCCCGAGGCCAACCGCCGCCACTGCCATCGCGACCATCACATTGGTGACCGAGATCGGCACGCTAAGCAGGATCAGACCAGCACCGTAAATGGCAACACCCGCTACGGCGAGCGTCGGCGACGAATAGCGTTTGGCAAGCGGACCGGCGGCCCCGCCCTGAAGTGCGGTCGAGATCAGTCCGACGGCGGCAAAGGCCAACCCGACTTGCAGCGGACCCCAGTAAAGCAAATCATGTGCGAAGAACGCAAAGCTGGTCTCCATCATCGACGCAGAGCCGATCATGAGCAGGACGAGCAGCATCAACGCCCAGATGGCGGGCTTGGCCTTCAGTACACTGCCCATGCTGACCTTGGCGGTCTCGCCAGCAAAGCCGCGTCGTTCGGGTGGCAGACTCTCTGGCAGCAGCGCCCATGCAGCAAGAGCGGCAAGCGCAGTAAAGGCGGCGCTGGCATAGCCGATGATGACAAAATCGTTGGCATCGGGGTTTCTGCCGGCCATCAGTCCGCCGATCGCGGGGCCGAAGATAAAGCCCAAGCCGAATGCAGCGCCGATCAGGCCCATTGCCTTCGGACGTTCCGCCTCGGTTGTGATGTCGCCGACATAGGCAAAGGCGGCGGCGATATTGCCTGCCATCAGGCCGCCGATCAGTCGCGACGCGCCCAAGGTCACAATGTCAGTGGCATGTGCCATGACGATGTACGAACCTATCGCGCCGACAAGGCTCGCGATCAGGATAGGGCGACGGCCATAACGGTCGGACAGCTTTCCCCAGACCGGCGATCCGACGAACTGGCCAAGCGAGTAAGCCGCCATTGCAAATGTAGTTTGTCCCGGTGTCGCGCCGACCATCGTGCCGAAAAAGGGAAAAGCGGGTAGGACGATCCCGAAACCGACGAGATTGATAAAAACGATGACGAACAGCACCAGCAACTGACGGCGCGTGTCGGGTGCCGGTGCGGCACGCGATGCCATATCAGGCCGCCGCATCAGCGGGAGCAGGGGGCGCTTTGGCCGGGAGCAGCGGCGCGGTTTTCAGCACATAGTTTCGTCCGGCTTCTTCGCGGCGACCAGGGCTGGGGATGACGACCGCCCGCCGCCCGTTGATTTCGGTGCGGAGTTTTTCGACGTCGAGCTGCCAGCCGCGTTCAATAAGTTCTCGCCTTTTGAACCGGAAGGCATTCATCAGGCTATCGGATTTAACCGCGAGCTCCTCGCGCAGATCGGTCGGTACCGTCTCCGGACAGATTTTCTCGACGATCACGGCGTCCTGATCGAAGATCTTCTTGGTACGTTTGATGCTGTCACCGTCCCAGATGCCCTGCCGCAGAAAGGAACGTGCCATGATCCAGCGGGTCAGCGTCGTATTCTCATCGACCGGCGTATTCACATCGAAAATGACCATCTGCCAGCTTTGTGTCAGCCAGACGTCGAGGCGCATCGTGGCACCCGACATGTGATAGCCCGGCTGCGCCTGCACCGGTGTCCGCTCCTTGCGGATGAATTTCCAGATGCCTTTGGGTAGCGGCGGGATGTAGGTCACCTTGCCGCGGGCCGACCATTCGTCCTGTTCAAGCTCGAAATCGTGGATCACCGCATTGTTGCGGTCGCCAAAGCTCGGGTGGACGAACGGGGCATGGGCGAAGTCTAGGCCGTTTTCGACGACACGGGCATAGTCGGCCTTCCAGGTGTAATCTCCGCGCACCGTGCGCCAGTTGGCGGTGTCGTCATATTCGGGAAAGTCGGGCAGCGGCGGGCGCTCGTCCTCGGGCAAGTCGCCGAGAAACACCCATATCCAGCCGTATTTTTCCTCGACCGGATAACGGTCAACGCGCGCGCGTGTCGGGATTTTCTGGTCGGCGGGAAGCGAGGGGATTTTGACGACGCTGCCACGCCCATCGAACTGCCAGCCGTGGTAAGGGCATTCGACGCAACCATTTTCGAGCCGCCCTTCGCCCAGCGATGCGCCGCGATGGATGCAGACGTCGGACAGGCAGGTAATCGCCCCGGTTGCATCGCGGAACAGGACGAAGTCAAAGCCGAGCATACGCACCTTGCGCGGGCGGTCGGTGACGTTGGCAATGTCGTCGGCAACATACCATTGGTTGATAATCATGCGCGCGCATCCCTCCAGCCGGCCGGCACTTCGGCAAGGCCAGCCAGAGCCTTTTCAAGCCCTAGCGCCTTGATAAGAATGATCTCCCCGGAAGCGACATCGACCACCGCAACGCGTCCACCGAAAAAGTCGAGCGCCCAGAATGTCGTGCCGCCCTCGCGCAAAATCACGACAGACCAGCCGCGTCCGGCGGGCATGGCGTAGTCGCGGGCGATCGTTCCCTTGCTATCCAGTCGCCGTATGCCGCCGCCAGTTGCGATCAGAATGTCACCATCGGGTAACGCTGCCATGCCGAACAGCAGGCCGGGTGGATCAATGCGGGTATAGACGATACCGAGCCGCCGGTTATCGGCCAAGTCGTGGGCATAGAGGTGTGCGCCGGTCTCGCTAACGTGATATAATGTGCGCCCGTCACCAGAGAGCGCCATATGAGTGACACCCAAAAAACCGCTGACCCCGCCGTTGGTTTGGGTGTCGAAGGTTTTGAGGATGTTCCCTGCGCCATCAACCCGGTAAACCTTGCCCTCGCCCGAAAATCCGGGGATTGTGCCGACCATATGTTCGCCGACGTAATAATCGCCATCGGCAAGCTCGATCATTGAACCGTAACCACGCGACGGCAACAGCGGCAACGCCAGTGGCCCGTAATGATCGATGCGCCGCGCCTGCGGGTCGAGCGCATGGAGGGTGCCGGTGCGGTCGAACACAAGCGCTGAGATAAGCCCGAATCCTCCGGTTTCGAACTCACGCTTCAGCCGCCAGTCTTGGCTGTAATGCCGGATACGGCCATGACCCGTCGGATAGCGGGCGTTGGCATCGAGTTGCGTTGCGGTGACAAAAATATCACCACCTTCAATCTCATCCAGTTGCACAAGGGTTCCCATCATTTATTCGCGTTTGGCAAAATGGTGACCGACTAGTCAACTTATTTTCCCGCTTGGGTTCCCGCGAGGCGAACGACGCGCTCAAACATCGACGCAACGGTCTGCCAAGATGTTTCGACCGATAGATCGAACCCGAAGAATGTTGGCTGGCTATGTGCGCGCAGTGCCAGATAGGTCGCTGCCGAATAGGCGACGGCGTTCAGCGCGAGCAAATCGGGGTGCGCCATCGCATCGTCGATCATCATCACGCGTTCGAAATCGCGACGAATCAACTGCCGGACGTGCTCGACTGCGTCCTTGACCTCGGGCGAACGCGTGAATTCGCCGGTCAAAAGCTCGCACAGCGGTGCATTTTTGCGTAGCATATCAGCATAATTGCGGTTGGCTCGCAGCAATCGTTCATGCGGCGGGCGCGCCGTGAAAGCCTCCATCGGCTCGCCGATCAACGCCTCAATGCCTGGCCAGACCCCGCGCCGTGTGACCCATTCGGTCGCGACACCCGGCAGGCCGCCGAAATATTCATAGACCTGCTTTTTGCCGACGCCGGCCTCCTTGATCAGCGCATTGACGCCAAGGCCGCTGACACCGTCACGCACGAGCACGCGCGCAAATCCATCGATGATTGCGTCCTCGGTCGCCAAGCGCCGTGCGCGCTGGCGCGGTCGCGATGGCGCAGTTTCGGGGCTTTCGAAAACGGCTTCAGCCATTGGGCTTGACATCCTATGTGATGATGTTTTGAATGGTGACCACTTGGTCTACTTTTTACAAGAGGCGATTCATCGCTGGAATTCAATGCAGGGGGACATAGGCATGCAGATACGCAAAAGACTACTCGCGACAAGCGCGATGGCTTCAATAGCGGCGCTGACGGCACTGACAGCACCGGCATTTGCGCAGGATCGTCGTGGCGCGAATGCCGCTGACAATGACCCTAATACGATCATTGTTACGGCACGCCGACGCGAGGAAACGCTGCAGGATGTGCCGTTGTCGGTCAACGCGGTAAACGCCGAACAGATCGAACGCGAGGGGCTGCGTCGGATCGATGATCTGACCCGCATTTCGGCGTCACTCAGCTATGATATTGGCGGTTTCCCCAACGATACGCGACCTGCACTGCGCGGGATGCAGGCCGAACGTGGTCGACCTTCGGTGGCAGTACTGCTCGACGGACAGGATTTGTCGGGCGAGAATCTGGCGATTGCGGGCGGCGGATCGGCGCTGCGGACCAGCCTGTTCGACCTCGAACGAATCGAAGTGGTCAAGGGACCGCAGGCGACACTTTACGGGCGAAACGCCTTTGCCGGGGCGATTAATTACATTTCGAAGCAGCCCGAGATGGAATGGGGCGGGCGCTTCGAGATGGAAACGGCAACGGGGGGACTGTTTTCCTCAAATGCCTCGATCACCGGGCCGATAGCGCCCGATGTGCTGGCATTTCGCCTTAATGCCAGTGCGCGTCAGTTTGACGGCCATTACCGCAACCCGGTCAACGGTGGCCAGCTGAACGGGGAACAATCGCGCGGGATCGCCGGATCGTTGCTGCTGACGCCTGCCAAAGGGGTCACCATCACTGCTCGCCTCCAGTATATGGACGAGTCAATGACCGATAACGCAACCGCGTTCGTTGGCTCCAACACGCGGCTACCTGTGCTGGGCGGCACCTTCACTCCCGGAGGACCGCCGGGGACACCGCCGCAGCCATGTCCTGCCTCGCTGGCAGGGGCAGCAGCGACAGTTGTAACGTCGTGCACGCGCGGTACATTTGTTGGCGAGATTGCAGCGACCGAAGCCAATGTACAGATGTCACTCAATCCGCTGACGGGGTTGCCGCCGTTCGGGATGCGGATGGACTCGGTGTTGGGCACGCTCAGCGCCAAATGGGACACCGGCTCGTTCGGCACCTTCAACTATCAATTCGGCTATCTGAAGGACCACAGCCTCGTCGAGCAGGATGGTGATTTCACCAGCACTGCCGCACCGCCTGGACTTGTGCTGTCGCTGTCGGTGCTCCAGAGCCTCGAATACCGAAACAAGCATACCGACCATACACTCTACTGGACCTACGACAGCGACCGGCTCAGCCTGATCGCAGGCGTGCAGCGTTTCGACGAGACGTCGTCGCTCAACAATGCGGCGCAGTTTTGGCTGCGTAGCCCGACGTCGCCGCTCGGCGGGCCACCGTTCAACCTGCGCCGTGCGCCCGTCGCCAACACGGCATTCCCGGTCATCACGACCCGCAATACCGAATATTGGGGAATCTTCGGCGGCTTCGGTTTCGAGATTGTCGATGGCCTGAAGATTTCGGGCGAGGTTCGCTACAACAAGGACAAGATCACCTACAACAGCTCGGGCTGGCGGCGGCAGGATGTGTCGCTATCGCAACTAACGCCGACCTGTATTCCGACTTTGGCTCCCGGCGCGACGTTCTCGCCAACCGCGCCGGCGACCAGCCCGCCGCCGGGCACAGTGGTTGCCTGTCCGATTACCGGTACAGTCGAGGACAGCCGCTGGACGCCGCGTGCGACGCTCGAATACAAGATCAACCCCGACGTGCTTGCCTATGTCTCCTATGCCGAAGGGTTCAAGCCAGGCGGCTTCAACACCAACGAGATCGTCTCGTTCGTCAGCCAGTCGTACCGTCCCGAAACCGTCCAGACTTGGGAGGTAGGGGTCAAGTCGAGCTGGCTAGACCGGCGGTTGACGTTCAACTTCGATGTGTATCAGAACCGCTATCGCGACCAGCAGATCGGCGTGCAGTTAAGCTCGGTGGGTGCCGGTGGCGCGATCGTAACGACGGCAGGGATCGTCAATGCGGCGCGCGTCAACATCTGGGGGATTGAGGCCGATCTGGCGTGGCGTGTCAGTGACCCGCTGACGCTGTCAGTGGGCTATGCCTATACCGATGCCAAGTTTGCCAATTATGTTCAGGGGCCGGTGTCGGGTTCAGCGGCGGCGGTGTTCACCGGCTGCGGCGTCGCCACCACCCAGTCAGGTTCGCCACAAAATGTCGCCGAAGCCCAGAATGTCTGCGCCGATTTCTCGGGCAAAGCAGTCGGCAAAAGCCCGAAGCATTCGCTGAATCTGGGTGCCCTCTGGTCGCAACGGGTTGGTAGTGCGCGGGTGTTCGCGGAAATGACCGCGCAATATCGGTCGAGGCGCTTCATCGATGAGTCGAATCTGGCGTTCCTCCCCGATTATTGGGTCGGTAACATCCGCGCCGGGGCCGAGATCGGCAACATCACGATCACGATGTACGTCGACAATCTTTTCAACAGCAGCAAAATTCAAAGCGCCCAGCGCTTGGTCGATTTTGGTAATCCCGAGGGGTTTGCGCCGGGGCGCGGCTATATCGCCTATTTGCCCAGACCGCGGGTGTTCGGACTGCGCATCGGCGGCCGTTTTTAACAGACCACGGAGAGGGTAATAAAGGGGAACTGGAGTGCGCAAGGCCGTTAACCGGCCTTCGCACTCGCTTCTTTACCGGGCGGTTGCCAGCCGGTTTTCGCGACGTTGCTCCAGAAGCGCCAACACGCCGACACAGCCGTTCAAGATACCGACGAGCATGAACGGTGCCCAGGGACCGACATGGTCGAACAGCCAGCCGCCGATAACGCTGAGGATCAGGATACCCACCGCACCACAGAAATTGAACGCGCCGATCACGGCCCCGCGCGCGGCTTCGGGGGCTTCCTTCGCGATCACGGTTTGCGCGCCAAGGAAAGCGCTGATCTGGCCGATGCCGAGCAGCACGAAAAACGGGATGGCAGCTGGCAGCAGCGGGTTATCGACGAAGACCATCAGGCAATAGCCGATGGCCCCGAGGACCATCATCACGCCGAGGCCGGTCATCCGAGCCCAGCGGTCGAGCGGGACTGCAATAACGGCGGGCCACATCAGTGCCGCCGATTGCGCGATGACGAACGGAATCGTGCCTGCGCTGAGCGCTGCCGCGGGAGCCATGCCTGCAGCAATCGCTGCTGACTTGCCCCAAGCGATTGCAAACAGCCCGACAATGGCGACATCGCCGCGGGCAACGAATGCGGAGGCATAGGCAATGGCAATCCGCCGGTTCTGGCGGGCTGCGGCAAACCCCAGTGCCATCGTCGCCACGAATGGCTTGCGCGCCGGCCCTGCGGACGGATCGTGCCGTTTCAGACCGGCAAACAGCAACGCGGCCACCACGACACAGGCCGCCGCTGCAATGAACATCGTGTAGCGTCCGGCGTCGACATCGCTCACCCCGTTCGCCACAAAGACCGCAGGCAGCCGGGCAATGCCGAGCGTGATGCAGACGATACCCAGTCCGTTGAGAAACCCGAGAATCGCGGTTAATTTACCGCGGTCGCCCTGCTGC
>JANNCK010000245.1:0-3057 GCA_031386545.1 Sphingomonadales bacterium | reverse complement strand
GCGATGGAGGACCGTGCGCTCGACCTGATGATCGGCGAGGGGCCGTCGGCGCGTAGTGTGCGGATCGATTTGCCGAAGTTCACGCTGGTGGGCGCGACGACGCGGCAGGGGCTGCTGACGACGCCGCTGCGCGACCGGTTCGGCATTCCGGTGCGGCTGAACTTCTATTCGGTGGAGGAACTGGAGCGCGTCGTGACCCGCGCCGCGACCCTGCTCGATCTCCACATTGCGCCGGATGGCGCGGCGGAGGTGGCAAAGCGGTCGCGCGGTACCCCGCGCATCGCTGGTCGCCTGCTGCGCCGGGTTCGCGATTTCGCCAATGTCGCGGGCGATGTCAGCGTGACGCGCGCGGTCGCCGATGCGGCGCTGACCCGGCTGGAGGTCGATGCGATGGGCCTCGACGCGATGGACCGGCGCTATCTGATGATGATCGCCGACATCTACAAAGGCGGCCCCGTAGGTGTGGAGACGCTGGCAGCGGGCCTCAGCGAGCCGCGCGACACGATCGAGGAAGTGATCGAACCCTATCTCATCCAGCTCGGCCTCGTTGCCCGCACCGCGCGTGGGCGGTGCCTCAATGCGCTGGCGTGGAAGCATCTGGGGATGACGCCGCCAGCGGACACTCAAGACGGGTTGTTCGACGCATAGGACGAATAGGGCACGAATAGGGATTCACGCGACGAGTCGAGGGCGGTAAGGCGGGCAGATGGTTAACCCCGCACCCGCCACCGGTGTCTTCGACGGACTGGTCCACCGTTTCCCGGTGCGCGTCTATTTCGAGGATACTGACCTGTCGGGCGTTGTCTATCACGCCAATTATCTGCGCTTCATGGAACGCGCGCGGTCGGACATGCTGGGCGTTGTGGGTATCGACCAGCGCGGGGCGTTCGACAGCAACGAGGGCGTCTATGCCGTCGCCGATCTCAACATCAAATACCGCCGCCCCGCTCGCCTCGACGATGTCCTGACCGTGGTCAGCCATGTGCAGGCAGTGGGCGCGGCAACCGCGACTCTTCATCAGGCCGTCATGCGCGGCGATGAACTATTGACCGAAGCGACTGTCACTGCCGCGTTCCTGACCCGCGAGGGACGGCCGCGGCGGCAACCAAAACCCTGGGTCGAGGCCTTTCAGAAGTTGGTGAGTAATTAGATGAACGAAATGCTGTCCCTGTCGACCGATGCCACGACAATGTCGCCCGTCGCGCTGTTCCTGCAGGCCGATCTGGTCGTTAAGTCGGTGATGGTCCTGCTGCTGCTCGCCAGCGTGTGGACCTGGGCAATCATTATCGCGTCGATGCTGCGGATCGGGCGCGCGGCAAAGGGGTCGGATGCGTTCGAGCGGGCCTTCTGGAAAGCCGAGGACGTTGACGCGTTTTCCCGCGAGCATCGCGAGAGCGACGTGCCGAGCGCCAAGGTGTTCGGGGCGGGGCTGGCCGAATGGCGGCAATCGACCAAGGGCCGCGCGGGCAAGGTTGACCGCGAAGGAACCCGCGCCCGCCTCTCGACGGCGTTGGGCGCAGCCGTCGCGGCAGAAACCGACAAGCTTGCCGAGCGGTTGAACTGGCTGGCGACGATCGGGTCGGTTGCGCCATTCGTCGGGCTGTTCGGGACTGTGTGGGGCATCATGCGTAGCTTTACCGGCATTGCAGCGGCGCAGAACACGTCGCTGGCGGTGGTGGCTCCCGGCATTGCCGAGGCGCTGTTTGCGACCGCGCTCGGCCTGTTCGCCGCAATCCCGGCGGTGGTGGCGTACAACCGCTTCTCGCACCGGCTGAACCGCATCGAGGCACGGCTGGGGCGGTTTGCCGACGGTTTTCACGCGACGTTGAGCCGTGAGTTGGACGGGCTGTGAGGCGCGTGATGCCCGAAAAGTGTCAGACACTTTTTCCCATCCTGTTGTGGGAAACGTGGATAGGCTCCGTCAGTGAAAAAGTGTCTGACACTTTTCGGGTGGACTGCTCCTGGTCTGCCGGGATTTGGCAATGACGCCCCCGTCACACCGCTCGCGTACGCGCCGCGCCCCGATGGCGGAGATCAACGTCACGCCGATGGTCGATGTCATGCTCGTGCTGCTCATCATTTTCATGGTGACCGCGCCGCTGCTGGTCGCGGGGGTGCCGGTGAACCTGCCCGATGCGCGGGCGAAGGCGCTCGATCAGGATGCGAAACCCGTGCAGCTGTCACTCGATGCCGACGGCAAGATTTTCCTCAACGACTTTGAAATTACACCCGCTGGATTGCCCGACGAGCTGACGCGGATCGCCGCGCGCGGGACGGGTGAACAGGGGCCACAAGTGTTCCTCCGCGCCGACCGTGCGCTCGATTACGGCCGGGTCATGCGGGTGATGGGCGAACTCAGCCGCGCCGGTCTCACGCGCGTGGCACTGGTGACGGTTGAAGGCGGTACGGGCGATGATGCCGCGCGCTGAGGCCGCCGGCCTCGGGGTCGCGGTTGTCGGCCATGCGCTGCTGTTCGCGGTGCTGTCGCTTGGCCTGATCGTTGCCCCCAAACCGGTGCCGCCCCTGACCCAGCCTGTCGACATCGAGATCGTCGATGAGGTCGGGTTACAGGACACCGTGCCCAATCCCTCCCGGCAAGAACCCGCGCCCAGCGTCGCGCCCGAAGTCGGTCCGCCGGTTGAGGCTGTCGTGCCCGAGCCAACCCCCGTGCCGCCGCCCAAGGTCGCGCCTGCGCCAGAGCCGCCAAAGCCGGCGCCAAAGGTGGCGACACCCGCGCCGACGCCCAAGCCTTCGCTAAAGGTTGTTGCCCCTGTCGCAAAGCCCGCCCCCAAAGCTGCGCCTGCTGGGCCACCCCGCCCGAAGTTTGCGCTCGATCTCTCGCGGCCAACTGCAACGACACCGCGCGGTTCGCGTCTGGGCAATGATTTCCTGAAAGGGGTCAGCGACCGCCCGACAGCCAGCACCGCCCAAACTCCGCGCGCCGCTGCTGGTCCTGCAGTTGTGGCGGCAATCCAGCGCGAGGTTTATCGGCAACTTAAACCCTTTTGGAAACCACCGTCAGGCTCGGATGCGGAGCTTTTGATTACACGACTGAGC
>JANNCK010000240.1:0-11820 GCA_031386545.1 Sphingomonadales bacterium | reverse complement strand
TTGATATTGGCCGTCAGATCGCCCTCGAACAGGTTGACGGTGACGACGCTGTCGTCCTTGCACCGGTATTGCTTGCTCGATTTGACCGCTGGCGGCAGTTCGACCTTGACGACGGGGGTAGCAACATTCGCTCCTGCCGCTTCGGTGGTGTTGGCGGGCTTGCTGTCGCACGCAGCGAGGGCAAGGGCAGCCGCAAATGCGGCGAGGGTGGGACGTACTAGCATAGGCCAGAATCCATGGGCGGGGTTGCCTCGTCACGTCAAGCGGTTGCCCGAAATTCACGCTATAAATTCTGTTGCCTCGGGAATGCGGCCAAAGGCGATGCTGGTGCCGATGCGGTCGGCGCGCCCGCCGGACTGAGGCCCAAGCATGACCGCGTTGCGCCCGAAGCGCGTGTTGATCCGGTCCATGGCGTGGCTCAGTGCCTCGGTGCGCAGCGAGCGGGCGAGTTCGTGGTCGGGATCGAGCCGTTCAAACAGCGAACCTTGCTCGCCCGCCATCGGGGCAAGATTTGCCAGCGTTACCCCGATCATCCGCAGCCGGAACCCCCCGGCCCGGGCACCGGCGACGACAATTAGTTGGGGCCAGAGCACTTCGAGCGCGTGCAGAAAGCGGAACGAATCCTGCGTCGCGGGCAGTTTCACATTCGCGTGCCATTTGCCGCGCACACCGTTCGGGTCGGGTTCAAAGCGGACATGGAGGATCAGGAGCGCGGCGCTCATGTTTTTCGCGCGCAACCGGCTTGCCGCTTTCATGGTCAAGCGCCGCAGGACGAGCCGCGCACTTTCGCTTCCCCGGTTTTTGGGGGCCAGTACATGGCTGTGACCGACGGTGCGTTCCTGCGTTGCCTTGTCGGGTAGGTCGACGCCGTGGAGCGCGTACCACAACCTGTCGCCGTCAGTGCCGCCCCATGCCGAACCCGCGCCACGCGGTGGCTGCGCGCACAGCTGGGCAATGTCGTTGACACCGCTTTTTGCCAGCCGTGCCTTCATCTTCGCACCGATCCCGGCGATGTCGGTCAATCTCAACGAGAACAGTCGTTGTGGCAGTTCGTGGGCCTGCAACACGATCAGGCCATCGGGCTTCATCATGTCGGAGGCCAGTTTTGCAAGCAGGCGGTTGGGGGCCACGCCAATCGAACAGCGCAGCCAGTCACCGACGTTCACCCGGATGCCCGCCTTGATCCGCGCTGCCAGCGCGCGGACGTCGGCTTCGGCGTTTTCGTTATCGAGCAGGCGGCACGCGACCTCGTCGATCGAACAGATTTTTGTGACGGGAATATGCCGTTCGACCTCGGCGACAATGCGGTTGTGGTAGTCGACATAGATTTCGTGGCGCGGCGATATGATTTGCAGGTTGGCGCAGCGTTTCCGGGCCTCCCACACCGGCGTCCCGGTCGAGATACCGAATGCCTTGGCTTCGTAGCTTGCGGCGATCGCGACTGTGGTTTCGACCCCTGAGGGGGCGATAATCACCGGTTTTCCGCGCAGCTCGGGCCGCACCTGTTGTTCGACGCTGGCAAAATAGGCGTTCAGATCGAGAAACAGCCAGCGCAGCGGGCGTGGGGGAAGGTCCATAGCAACGACTCACAATATCGTGTGAACATTACAGGAACATTAAGTCGAATCCAAGCGGGCTATGGAATGATGACGTCGAAGGTCAGAGCCATTGTCGCGGCATTGGCTAGGGTTGCACTGACGGTAATCAGCGTGCCCGATGAATAGCTCGCACCAACCGGGTCGTTCTCGTCTACGCCGGCGTTGTCGTCATCCTCGACCGTTGCCGCCGTGGCACAGGTTGCACCAGAACGCATTGAGCCAGCGATATAGGTTACCGCTGTAGGCAAGGTGTCAGTCGCGATGATGGTCCCGGCGGCGGCAGGGCCGTTATTGGTGACGAGCAGGCAATAACGCATTGTCGCACCGGGGATCGCCTTTTGATTGCTGGTGCCGTTGACGGGGTCGCTGACGACGCTGCTCGATTTGGCGAGGACGACGTTGGCACCGGCGACGTTGAAAGCACTATCGTCGATGTTCCAGTAATTAGCCTGTGTTTCGGCAGCTGGCTGGCCGCCGATACGGGCAATCCCGTTGGTACCACCGCTGGTATTCGTGGTGGTGTCGCTGGCCCAGACCCTGAGCGTCCAGCCCGTTGCTGTGGTTGCCGACAGCGGCACCGTAGGCGCGGGCTGGGCAGGGACGCTGTTGTTGTTCGACCAGATCGCGTCGCCGGCCGTGACGTCGCCGTGGGTGCCGTCATTGTAGAGCAAATACGGACCGCCCGGGGCCAGTGTACCGGTTGCATCGAAAAGCTGGGCAAATACGGGGTTGGTTGCAGCGGTGGGGGCGGCATCGACCTGTGCGGTCACCGGGATTGCCTGTCCGGGGGCAAAGCCTGCGCCCGCCGCCGGGCTGGTAATGTTGACACCAAAGGCTTGCGGCGTGCCAAGCGTGCCGGTCGAGACCGACCATTCGATGTCATCGATATGGTACCAAGTTATATCAGCCGTTTCAGTAAAGGCGCGGAAGCGCAGGGTAACGGTTTGACCTGCAAAGGTCGCCAGGCTCTGGGTGACGGTGATCCAGGTCTCGCTGCCACAGGGAATTGTACCGCCGTTGGTTCGGCCACCCGCAAGGTTGCAGTCATAGCCATTGTAACGGCGATATCCCGAAGCGGTGTTGCTCGCGACACCAGCCCCATAGTTAGGGCTGAATGGTTTTGTGTTGTAACTGCCCGCTGTCGGACCAACCATTTCGGTCGTCGCCGTCCCGACAATATCAGCGCGCAGGAAATCAAAGCCGGTGCCTAGGTCCCAACTGTCCCACCCCTCGACCCGGTATTTGAATACGAGGTTGCCCGGGTTCGTGGCAGGGACCGTAATCGTCCGGGTAAAGGTAACGCCTGGGGCGGCAGTGACCTGTGCCGCGGTCGAGTTGCGAAAGCCGAACAAATACGAAAAATCACCGGTGTTGGGCGTCCCGTTTGTCGATCGAGTGTTGACGCCATCGACCGCCGGGGCCGGATTGGCGGTCACATTGACCGTTTCCGACGGGCGCACTTCGGCGTTGAAGTTGACGTTGGTTTTGGTCGGCGCGTTCCATCCGGTTGGCTGGGCAGTGCCGGTCGCCCCGCGTTCGAAATTGCCGTTGATGGGCGTTTGCGGGTTGGCAGGTTTTGCGCCGTTGGCCGTCACATCGAAGTAGATGTAATAGGTAACTGCCCCGGCATCTTGCAGGATAAAACGGACTTCGCCGCGGCTGTTGCCCGCTGCGTCGGTGGCGCCGAGATAGACGCGGTCGGTATATTCCTGCGTCGTGGCAAGCGCGCCAGTCGAGCGGACGACGCGCGGCGAATTTACATCGAACGTCCCCGAGACGTTCATCGCAAGCAGCAACGCCGCGAAGTCGATGTCGACCTTAACAGTCGAATTTACGGCATTACCCGACGCGATGGTTACAGGGACACGGTAATGCCAGTCAGGTGTCGTTGCGACGGCGTTCTGGTCATACCAAGCGGGTGCGGTACGCAGGTCGGCGCGCGCGGGGACCACTGATGTCAGCAGCACCCCGATTATTGCCAGCGCGGCACTCGCTCGCTGCATCCACCCTGCGCCTCGTGACATATCTCTTTCACCCTTATCCTAGGCAATATAACATCGAAATGGTGACCGATTTCTTTCTTTATTGTTAGATGACACTTGTTCGCAATTGACAGAGTTTTTGTGCGCAACATGGCATTGCGGAGCACAGCTTGCTAATCGTGGCCGCATGACCCTCGTCTCCGACCCGCTCGCTCTCATTGGCAACACCCCGCTCGTCCGGCTTCACGGCCCGTCAGCGGCGACGGGGTGCGAAATTCTGGGCAAGTGCGAGTTCGCCAATCCGGGGGCGTCAGTTAAGGATCGCACGGCACTCTATATCGTCGAAGACGCCGAAAAATCAGGGACGCTGAAACCCGGCGGAACGATTGTCGAGGGCACGGCGGGCAATACCGGTATCGGCCTCGCGCTCGTCGCCAATGCCAAAGGGTATAAGACGATCATCGTCATGCCCGAGACGCAGAGTCGCGAAAAGATGGACACGCTGCGCGCGCTTGGGGCCGAGCTGGTGCTGGTGCCCGCAGCGCCGTTTTCAAACCCCGGGCATTTTGTGCATACCAGCCGCCGGATCGCCGAGGAAACGCCGGGGGCAGTCTGGGCCAACCAGTTCGACAATATCGCCAACCGCCGCGCCCATATCTATGGCACCGCCGAAGAAATCTGGACGCAGACCGGCGGGCGCATTGACGGCTTTACTTGTGCGGTGGGGACCGGTGGGACGCTCGCGGGGGTCGCGCTCGGGCTGAAGGCGAAGGACGAGAAAATCCAGATCGCGCTGACTGATCCGCACGGGGCCGCGCTCTATAGCTATTATGCCTGTGGCGAGTTGAAGGCCGAAGGAACGTCGGTTGCCGAGGGGATCGGGCAGGGTCGCATCACCGGCAATCTGGAAGGCGCGCCGATCGACACCCAGTTCCGCGTGTCGGACGAAGAGGGGCTGGAGCAAGTCGCCGCATTGTTGCGTGACGAGGGACTGTGTCTGGGTCTGTCGTCGGGGATCAATGTTGCCGGGGCGATGCACCTCGCGCGGCAATTGGGGCCGGGCAAGACGGTGGTCACAATCCTGTGCGACACCGGATTCCGGTATCTGTCGTCGCTGTACAATGCGGAATGGCTGCGGAGCAAAGGACTGCCGGTGTTTCCGTGGCTTGTCGGCTAGGCTGCGGGGCAACGCTTCAAGGGGCCGAAGGTTGTCGCCGCAGCGCCCCCTTGGCGCGCGTGCCGATCCGCATTAGATTTGTGACCAATGGTTGAAACGCGCACCAGCGACCGAATGCCGCCAGCCGAGCCGGGGCAGCGTATGCAGCGCCTGCGCGTCGGGGTGACGGGGCTTGCCGCGATCCTGCTGGTCGTGCTGCTGGCGACAGCGATTGCTAGCGGGGTGCGACGCAAGGCGAGCGACGAGACAGCTGCGACGGCATCGCCGCCTCTGACGACGACTGTGGACACGTCGAACACCGTTGATCCGAATGCCGAACCGCTGGCGCAACTTGGTGTGGCACCCGGTGGCACGACGGACAGTCAACCCACCACCAAACCGCCCGCGCGATGACGACTCGCGAGTCGAATCATATGGTTTCGGGGTCGAATCATTTGGCTCTGCCGCACATCTTCCAGCCCTCCCTCGGGAACACTTGCGGAACATTGTGTGAAATACCTCTCGAAACTTGGCTGAAAGCGTCTTAACGCCCGGTTTTACCCAAGATTGCCCATTGCTGCCCAGCCTCTCCCTTGATACGTCTCGTGTCACAAGGGCGGGGCTCACCTGACGCGATTCTGATTCGATCCCGGCAATGGCGAAGGCTGTTCCGGGCGCAGGGACGCTTTGCCTGAAGGGATAGCCCCTAGGGGATAGTGGTGAGCGGCGAGCGTTATCTGTACCAAGGCTATGCGCTACAGGCGGTCGACAAAAAGGGTCGACTGGCGATCCCGAACCGACTCCGCGAAGCTTTGGCCAATAATGCCGCCGGTGGTGCGCGCACGCTTATGATTGGCGACGAGACAGGTCTGCCGTGCATGGTCGCCTATGACGAGCCATGGTCAAAATTGCTCAAGGCGCGGCTGGAGACCGACTTCACTCGTGCGCTTGACCGCGGCGAGGGCATTGCCCGCGCGCGCGATGCGCTGAGCAATTTCGGCAATATCGACGAGGTGCAGTTCGACGAAGCGGGACGCTTTATCCTGCCCAGCTATGTCATCGACGAGCTTGGGCTGACCGACTTTGCGTTCTTTGCGGGGGCGGGCGACGTGTTTCACATCTGGAACCCGCGCAAGTTGCTGGCCAATCCCGATGTTCCCGAGGGCACCCGCAAGCGCTGTGCATTTGCGATGAAAGAAAAGGGAGTGGCGCTGTGAACACTGTCCCTGTGAGTGCGCCGCATACCCCTGTTCTGATCGACGAAGTGGTAGCGGCGCTGGCCCCGGTGCCGGGCGAAACCCATGTTGACGGCACCTATGGCGCGGGCGGTTACAGTGCCGCAATTTTGGCGCGCGGTGCGCATGTCGTGGCGTTCGACCGTGATCCCGACGCCGTATCGGCGGCAATCCCGACCGAGGGACTGACGCTGATCGCCGACCGGTTTTCGACGATGGGCCGGGTTGAAGCGGCCAATGGCGTGACGCTCGATCTTGGCGTGTCGTCGATGCAGATTGACCGCGCCGAGCGGGGGTTTTCGTTCCAGTCCGACGGTCCACTCGACATGACGATGGAGCGGACCCGCCCGAATGCTGCTGATTATCTAAATACCGCGTCCGAGGGCGACATTGCCGACACGATCTATGCTCTGGGGGATGAACCCAAGTCGCGGCGGATTGCGCGCGCGATCGTGGCGGCGCGCCCGCTGACAACGACAGGGCAGCTTGCCCATGTGGTCCGGCGTGCGCTCGGCCATAAGGCCCATGAAAAGAAAGACCCGGCGACGCGGACGTTCCAGGCAATCCGGATGCATGTGAACCGCGAACTGGGCGAGCTTGAGGACGGGCTGGCCGCTGCCGAGCGCATCCTTAAGCCGGGCGGACGGCTGGCGGTGGTGACGTTCCACAGCCTTGAGGACCGGATCGTCAAGACGTTCCTGCGCCGCCGGTCGGGCGCGACACCGTCGGGATCACGGCATTTGCCACAGGTTGCCGATGCGGCGCTGCCGACATTCGAGCGCGTGTCGAAAGCGGTTCGCCCTTCCGATGCCGAGGTCGCACGCAATCCCCGCGCCCGGTCAGCGACGTTGCGTAGCGCACACCGAACCATTCACCCCGCCTGGGGCACTGATGAAAGGGCAATGTCATGATCGCACAGCGTTTCCGTGCGCTCGGATGGGTAGCGGGCATCGCGTCCGCTGCCACGGGCCTGTATCTGATTTCGTTGCAGGTTGCGGCGGAACGCGCGAAGCTGGAGGATATCGACCGTCGGATCGCCTCTGCGCAGCGCGATATGCGTGCGCTCCAGACCGAACTCGGCACGCGGGCGAATATGCGCCAGCTGCAACGGTGGAACGATGATGTCCTGTCACTCGCCGCACCGCGCGCCGCCCAATATCTGACCACCGAAAGCCAGCTGGCATCGCTGACTCCGGGTATCGTGACCGGCACCGACCGTATCGGTGCGCCGCAGGCGATGTTGGTAGCAGCGGCACCGCGGGATGCGCCGGCGCCAGTGCCGGTTCGTGTTGCGCGTGCCGAATCCGCGCCTGTTGCCTCTCCCATCCGGCAGGCGAGCTTTGTGCCTGCCGAAACTGGGCGCATGGCCCCCCGTATCGAGCGCGTGGCAATGATTGACCGTACGGTCATCGGTCGCGGCACGCTGGGCGATCTCGTCCGCACTGCTGCCGAGGAGCGCCGTAAACGCCCGTGACCACCCTCGTCGCCCAACCCGCCCGTACCCGCGACCCCGGCGAAAAGACGCTTGCTCTCGCTACAACACACCAGCGGCTGATGCTGCTCATGCTCCTGTTCACGGCAGGGGCGCTGGTCGTGGTCGCCAAGATCGCCTGGATGGGCGTGTTCGCGGGGGAAGCACGGGCATTGCTGACCGACCGGGCGCTGGCGCGCGGTGATATTGTGGATCGCAGCGGACGGGTGCTGGCGCGCACAATCGAGGCATGGTCGATTGGCATCCACACGGATCGCTTGCTGACGCCACCGGAGGCGCTGGCACAAAAACTTGCCGAGCTGATGCCGGAAAAAACGGCTGACGAATATCTGACGCTCATCCGCAAGCGACAGGCATCGAAAACACCATTTACCTATCTGCGCCGCCGCGCGATGCCTGAATTGGTCGCGGCGGTAAACGCGCTGGGTGAGCCGGGTATCGGCTATGCCCGCGAGCCCGAGCGGCTCTATCCGCAGACGACGCTTGCCGCGCATGTTTTGGGGTACACCGACCTCGCCGGAAATGGTGTGACCGGCATGGAACGCGTGCTGAACGGTCGCCTTTCTGATCCGGCAACGCGCGCAACGCCGGCGGCGCTGGCGATCGACACCCGCGTGCAAGCCGTCATGGAAAGCGAACTCTATGGCGTGATGGTCGACCAGCGTGCTGCCGGTGCCGGTGGCATCGTGCTCGACGTCCACACCGGTGAAATCGTTGCGATGGTTTCGCTGCCGGTGTTCAACCCGAACAAGCCTCAGGGGGACCGTAACGATTCCTTGTGGCGCAATGCAATGACGCAGAGCGTTTACGAACTGGGCTCGACCTTCAAGCCGATCACCATAGCGCAGGCAATCGAATCGGGTGTCGTGACATCAATGGCGAAACGCTATGATGCGACCGCACCGCTGCAGGTGGGCGGATTCAAGATTCACGACGACCACCCGATGGCGCGTTGGCTGAACGTGCCTGAAATGCTGGTCCATTCATCGAACATCGTCACGGCACGGATCGCCGACCAGCTGGGCCAGGCGCGTACGGCGGCGCTCTACAAAAAACTTCATTTCGATGCGCGACCCGATATCGAACTCAAGGAGCGCGGAAGCCCGATTTGGCCTGAATATTGGGGTCGCACGACGGTCATGACGATTGGCTACGGACACGGTATGGCGGTGACACCACTGCATCTGGCAACGGCCTATGCGGCACTGGTCAATGGCGGCATCTGGCGGCCCTCAACATTGATGAAGGTCGCGCCCAACAAGGCACCGCAGGGCAAGCGTGTTTTTTCGCAAGCGACGAGCGACCGGATGCGTCAATTATTGCGCCTGATCGTGAGCGAGGGCACTGGCAGGAACGCCAATGTGGCGGGAATGCGGATTGGCGGAAAAACCGGGACTGCGGAAAAGGCGAGCGAGGGCGGTTATGCAAAACACTCGATCGTCTCGACCTTTGCCTGCGCGTTTCCGATGGATGCCCCCCGGTATGTCGTCATCACGATGGTCGACGAACCCAAGGGGTCCGCGCTGAGCCATGGTCAGCGTACTGCTGCCTGGACCGTCGCACCAGCGGCAGCGCGCATTATTGCGCGTATCGGGCCGATGCTGGGCGTTGTGCCTGACGAAACCCGCGACATTGATGTCAGCGACCTGACCCCGCTGCTCTGGAAAGCCAAGGGCGAGGAGTGATGCAACTTGGCACGCTCCTCGGTAACGACGCGTCCGGACCCGACGCCCAACCTGTAACGGGTTTTGCCATCGACCACCGTAAAGTCGCGCCGGGAACGGTGTTCGGGGCATTTCGCGGTGGGCGGTTCAATGGCGAGGACTTTATTCCGGCGGCGATTGCGGCAGGAGCGATTGCGGTTGTGACACGGCCCGGTGTGCCGGTCGACGGCGCAGTCGCGGTCTATGCCGACGAACCACGCCGTCGCTTTGCTTTACTGGCGGGGCAGTTCTTCGCACCGTTTCCGGCAACGACAGTCGCGGTGACGGGCACCAATGGCAAGACTTCGACGGTCGAGCTGACCCGCCAGCTGTGGCACATGGCGGGGCATCATGCCGCCAGCATCGGCACATTGGGTGTGACCACTGCGGGCGAGACCGTGAAGACCGGGCTCACCACCCCCGACGTGGTGACGTTTCTGTCGAACATGGCGGGGCTCGCACGCGAGGGTGTGACCCATGCCGCGTTCGAAGCATCGAGCCACGGCCTCGACCAATATCGCACCGAAGGGCTGTCGGTGCGGGCAGCGGGCTTTACCAATCTAAGCCGCGACCACCTCGATTATCACGGCGACATGGCGGCGTATCTGACCGCCAAACTGCGGTTGTTTTCCGAAGTTGTCGATGCCGACGGGACCGCGGTAGTGTGGCAGGATGACGAGGCGTCAGACCGCGCGATCGACCTTGCCCACGCACGCGGGCTGAAGCTGATCGGTGTGGGTGCGCGCGGTGCGACCCTGCGGTTGACGGCGCGGTCGACGAGCCAGCTCGGGCAGACGCTCACGGTCGTGTACGACGGTGCAGAGCTCAAGATCGTGCTGCCGCTGATCGGGGCGTATCAGGCGGCAAATGCGTTGATGGCGGCGGGGCTAGTCATTGCGACCGGCGGTGACGGCGCACAGACGCTCGCCAATCTGTCGCGGGTGCAGGGGGTGCGCGGACGGCTGGAGCGGGCGTGCATCAGCCGGACGGGGGCACCGGTCTATGTCGATTATGCGCACACACCGGACGCGCTGGCGGCAGCGATTTCGGCGCTGAAGCCCCACGCGGTCGGGCGGTTGATCCTTGTTTTCGGAGCCGGTGGCGACCGCGATGCAGGCAAGCGATCCGAGATGGGCCTGATTGCCGAAGCGATGGCCGACCGCGTGATTGTGACCGACGATAATCCGCGTTCCGAAGACCCGGCGCTGATCCGCGCCGCAATTCTGTCCAAAGCCCCCGAAGCCACCGAAATTCCTGACCGCCGCACCGCGATTGCCGCCGCCATTGCCGAGGCGGGAGCAGAAGACATCGTTCTCATCGCAGGCAAGGGCCATGAGACCGGGCAAAGTGTCGGCGACCTCGTCCTGCCGTTCGACGACGTCGAAGTGGCAAGAGAGTGCGCGTTGTGAGGTGGCATTCCTACAGGACTGTCGCCCTAATTGGGGACAGTCCCCAATTAGCAGGCGAAATTGCACGTTTATCGAATGGCCTGCAGGCTAATTGGGGACTGTCCCCAATTAGGACTTTCGCGTGTGAGGTGTGCAGGTGACTCCTCTCTGGACCTCCGCTGCCATCGCTGCTGCAACCGGCGGCACTGCGTCGGCCGACTTTGCGGCCAGCGGTGTTGCGTTCGACTCCCGCGAGGTCGGACCTGGCGATCTATTCGTTGCGATGCCGGGAACCGAGCACGACGGGTACCGCTTTGTCGAGGGCGCATTCGCCAAAGGGGCAGCCGGCACGATTGTGTCGCAGCCTGTCGCCCATCCCCATATCTTGGTCGCTGACACAGCGGCTGCACTGAATGCCCTCGGGGTCGCAAGCCGGGAGCGGAGCAAGGCGAGGGTCGCCGGGATTACCGGATCGGTCGGCAAGACCGGCACGAAGGAGGCCCTCGCTGCGGCTCTGGCGCGCACCCCCGATGTGCGGGTGCATCGCTCGGTCAAAAGCTACAACAACCACACCGGGGTGCCCTTGAGCCTCGCGCGAATGCCCGCTGACAGCGAATATGCCGTGTTTGAGATGGGTATGAACCACGCTGGTGAGATTGCCGCGCTGACGCAGCTGGTTCGCCCGCATGTGGCGGTCGTGACGACGGTGGCGCCTGCACATGTCGAATTTTTCCCGACCGGGATCGACGGCATTGCCGACGCCAAGGGCGAAATTTTCGGCGGACTGGAGCAGGGTGGGACCGCGATCATCCCGTTCGACAGCCCGCAGCGCGACCGGTTGATCGGCCATGCCAAGCCGCACGCCGCGCATATCCTGACTTTCGGGTTGGGCGCAGGGGCGGACGTCCGCGCCCGCGATGTGATCGAAAATGCCGACAGCAGCACGGTTACGGTGACACTGCCCGGTGTTGAACTGTGTCTGACTATCGGACAGCCGGGGGCGCACTGGGTGTCGAATGGGCTGGCCGTGCTCGCCGCAGTACACGCAATGGGCGCGGATCTGGGCGTCGCGGCGCTGGCGCTGTCGGATATGGAACAGCTGGCCGGTCGCGGCGCGCGGGTCACGGTGCGCGTCGGTGACGGCGAAGCGCGGGTGATTGACGAGAGTTACAACGCCAACCCGACCTCGATGCGGGCAACGCTAGCGGTGTTGGCCCGCGAGAGTGGGCGCAAGGTCGCCGTGCTGGGTGCGATGCGCGAACTGGG
>JANNCK010000237.1:0-5090 GCA_031386545.1 Sphingomonadales bacterium | reverse complement strand
CGTCATCAAGCCGCTGCACGGCAACGGTGGCAAGGCGATTTTCAAGATCGGCAGCGACGGTGCTAATCTCTCGTCGCTGATGGAAATGTTCAATACCGGCTATGTCGAGCCGCATATGGTGCAGGCGTTCCTGCCCAGCGTAGCGGCAGGCGACAAGCGTATAGTGCTGGTCGACGGCGAGGTTGCTGGCGCACTCAACCGCATCCCCGGCGAAGGCGAAATCCGCAGCAACCTTGCGGTCGGCGGCACGGCGGCGAAGACCGAACTGACGCCGCGCGAACTCGAAATCTGCGCGGCGATGGGGCCGGAACTCAAAAAGCGCGGGCTGATTTTCGTCGGCATCGACGTGATCGGTGGCGAATGGCTGACCGAAATCAACGTGACGTCCCCCACTGGCATCGTCGCCATTGACCGGTTCAATGGCACCGACACGGTGGGCATGATCTGGGATGCGGTCGAAGCACGACTGTCACACAGCGCATAAAATCGTGGCCGAGTTTATTTTCAAATGGATCGAGGACGGCGGCTATCTGGGCGTCTTTGCGCTGATGCTGCTCGAAACTGTTTTTCCGCCAGTTCCAAGCGAAGTCATCATGTCTTTGGCCGGGGTCGTCGCGGCCCGCGGTCATCTGTCGCTGCCATGGGTCATCGCCGCCGGGACAGCAGGCGCAATGGTCGGCAACATCATCTGGTATGTCGCCGCCAAAGCACTCGGCCTCGAACGCTTCCGCCCGTTGATCAACCGCTACGGGCGCTGGCTGACGCTCGACTGGGCCGAAATCGAACGTGCCCACCGGCTGTTCGATCGGCACGGCGCTACCGTCATATTCATCGCGCGGATGCTGCCGACTGTACGGTCACTGGTGTCAATCCCGGCGGGCCTGCTCAAGATGCGCTTTCTCCCGTTTGTGATGTGGTCGACCTTGGGGTCGGGGCTGTGGACCGGCGGCTTGGCGCTGGCAGGCTGGGTATTGGGCAGCCAGTTCGACCATGTTGAAACGGTGCTTGGGCCACTGTCGCTGGCGGTGATTGTGGGCTTGGCGGGCTGGTATGTGTGGCGGCTGGCGACGTGGCGACCATCGACTTAACGCTCTCCTCTTGGGGAGAGGGGCCTCGCGCCCCGGCGCTGGAGGGTGAGGGCGAAATCCGCAGTAACCTCGCGGTCGGCGGGACGGCGGCGAATGGCTGACTCAGATCAACGTGACCTCGCCGACGGAGATTGTGGCGATCAACCGGTTCAATGGGACGGATACGGTGGGGATGATTTAGGAGGCGGTTGAGGGGCGACTGCTGTAGTCTCGACTAAATCGTGATTACACAAGTTGGCCAGAAGCTATACTAATCTTGCTCTTGAGTAAACGAGCTTGGTCGGCGACGTGAACCTCATCATTTACCACGCTGCGGAGAAAGCTGACCTCAACCTTCTGCCCGCTATCGAGAACGGTACCGCAACGAATCCGGAATTGGTAATCCCACAGTTCGCATCTGGCTTCCGGCACGATGTCCGAAAAGATCGATTGCGTACGGGTCAATTTTGCAGAAGCCTCGTCGATGTACCCGACAGCCATCGCCGTTCTTGGTTCAATTGCCTTCTCCTCCCGCTCCAATTCTCCCAGATAGCCTTGAGATATTCGTAATTTTGTAGCGAGCTCCGCCTGCGTCATGCCCAGCGCCTTGCGAAGGGTCTTAAGTTCGATTCCCGTCATTCAACACTCCTATAACTGAGCTGCAGAAAGTTAATGTAGGCCACAGCCTACATAGTCAAGTTAAATCTAGGCTGTAGCCTAGATTTTCAGAATCGGTGGTCAAGCTCTCGGATGCGCGTTCCGGTACACATCGAGCAAATGCGCCGCGTCAACCGACGTATAAATCTGCGTCGAGGTCAAACTCGCATGGCCCAGCAATTCCTGCAGCGACCGTAAATCCGCGCCGCGCGCGAGCAGGTGCGTCGCGAAGCTGTGGCGCAGCGCGTGCGGGGTGGTCCGCTCGGCCAGCCCCAGCCGCACCCTCGCGATCCGCACCGAACGTCGCACTGTAGAGGGATCGAGCGCCCCGCCGCGGACGCCCCGGAACAGCGGTGTCGTTCGGTCGCAGGGGTGTGGACAGGCCGCGACATAGGTTTCGATGGCCTCGGTCACTTGCGGGAGCAGCGGCACCATCCGCGTCTTGTCGCGCTTGCCCGTCACTGCCATCACTTTGCCGAGTGGCAGCACTGCGCCGGTCAGCCCCAGCGCCTCGCCGATGCGAAGGCCCGCGCCATAAAGCAGCATCAGCACCGCCCAGTCGCGCGCAGAAATCCACACCTCGCGGCCCTGCCCGGCAACATCCTCGGCCAGCGCCAGTGCTTCGGCGGGCGAGACCGGGCGCGGGACGCCACGCTTGACCTTCGGCCCGCGCATCCGCGGCATCGCATCGTCGCCACCGGTAAACTGGATAAAGGCGCGGAGCGCCGACAATTCGCGGGCGGCACTGGCGTTGCATAGGCCATCGGCGCGCCGACCAGCGAGGTAATCGCGCAACTGGCGCGCATCGGGCGTGGCGGGCCCGCCCATATGCTCGACCAGCCGTTCGGCAGTCGCGACATAGGCCCGGACCGTGTGCGGCGAACGGCGACGGTCGCGGGTGAGGTGGGCGGCGAAGGCTCTTAACTCCTCTCCGGAACGGGGAGGTGGCAGCCCACTTGGGCTGACGGAGGGGTCGCTCGACACGTCAGCATTGCGGCGTGTGTCGAGCGGCCCCTCCACCACGCCCAAGCGGGCGCGGTCCCCCTCCCCGTTCCGGGGAGGAGTTTCAGAGCTAGACAATACTCTGCCCCGTCTTCGCCCAATCGGCCATGAACCCGGCAATCCCCTTGTCGGTCAGCGGATGGTTGAACAGCGCCTTGATAACCGCCGGTGGCGCGGTCATCACGTCTGCGCCGATGCGCGCGCTTTCGAGGATATGGATCGGGTGGCGGACGCTCGCGACCAGAATCTCGGTGTCGAACGCGTAATTGTCATAGATCAGGCGGATGTCGCGGATCAGGTCCATCCCGTCCTGCCCAATATCGTCGAGCCGACCGACAAACGGCGAGATGAACGTCGCGCCAGCTTTGGCCGCGAGCAACGCCTGCGCCGGGGCAAAGCACAACGTGACGTTGACCAATGTGCCTTCGCCGGTGAGCGCCTTGCACGTCTTCAGCCCGTCGAGCGTCAACGGTACCTTGATACAAACATTGTCGGCCAGTTTCCGCAGGATTTCGGCCTCGCGCATCATCGTGGCGTGGTCGAGCGCGACGACCTCTGCGGACACCGGCCCATCGACCAGCCCGCAAATCTCCTTCACCACATCAAGGAACTGCCGGCCTGATTTCGCGATCAGCGAGGGATTGGTGGTCACCCCGTCGAGCAATCCCGTCGCCGCCAGCTCGGCAATGTCGGTAGTATCGGCAGTATCGACAAAGAATTTCATTTCGGCTTGGGCCCTTTCCGGTGCACGCGGCGTTCTAGCGGTTCACAAAGGAGAAATCGATGCGAAAGACAAGCACTGCCCTCATCGCCGTTACGCTTTTCGGCCTGACCACGCCGGCCTTTGCCAACATCGGCATCGACGTAAATATCGTCGACCAGCAGCGGCAGATCGACGCCGGAAAGCGATCGGGCAAGCTCTCGCTGCGCGAGCGGCAGATCCTGACCAACGACATCCGCGCGATCAAGCGCACCGTCGAGCGTTATGAGAATAGCGGCGGTCGTTTCACGCGTGGCGAAAAGGCGACCGTAAACGCCATGCTGCGCCGCAACCAGGACAAGATTAACCGGTTGAAGGCCAATCGCGTGCGTGGCCCGAACGACGTCCCGTTCTGAGCCTAGCGCGCAAGCCCGAATACGGCGGCAATGAGCGGATCGCCCGTTGCCGCCGGATTGGCCCGAATTGCCGCCTCCTCGCGTCCGATGGCACGGTAGATGCCGTCCGACGCCTTGCGCGAGACATCGTCACGCAGACCGGCAAAATCGATGCCCGACACCAGCCGCAGCGCCTCGGTCACAACCCCCGAATCGAGCAATCTCAGCCCGTCGCCGACGCCGGGTAGCATCGTTTGGATGAGCCGGTCGCCCAGTGCGCCCTGCAACAGGCCCGTTGCCGCCGAGGGGCCGCCGCGCACCACCGCCAGCACATCACCGACATTCATCGTGCGGATCACATCGGTGACCACCGGGGCGGCGAGCGCCGCGCCGCGTTCCGCTGCACGATTGACCGTTCGCATCAGCCGATCGCGGAACGCCTGGCTCCGCAGCACCGCCGACAGGATTGATGTCGCCCGACCGCCGCCAAGCGCATCGGGCAAGGCAATCCGCGCAATATCGCTCTCGAAAAAGCCATTTTCCTGCACCAGAGCCGCAAATGCCCGCTGTGCCGAGAGGCCCAGCAACCGCCGGATCGCTTCGGTCAGGTCAAACCCGCCTGTCGAGGCACAGCCCGGCAGCATCAGCAGCGGCGCGAGTGTCGCGGTGACCAGCAGAGTCCTGCGGTTCAGCAAATCGGTCATCGAGCGTTCCTTCCCCGTTGTCTTTGACCCCAAGTAAACCCTAAGCCGAGCCGCATGTCACGCGCCCGCGTCCTTACCCTCAACGCCGCCCTTGGCCCGCTCGATTACCGGGTGCCGCATGGCATGAGGGTCGAGCCGGGCAGCATCGTTCTCGCCCCGCTCGGCCCGCGCCAGTTGGCAGGCGTGGTATGGGAGGCCGACCGGATGCCGTCGGATGCGGAGGTTGGCGACAACCGGCTCCGCAACTTGCTGTCAGTCTATGACCTGCCGCCGATTGCCGCACCCCTGCGCCGTCTGATCGAGTGGACCGCGGATTATTATCTTGCCCCCCCGGCGGCGGTGTTGCGGATGACCCTGGCGAGTGCGTCGGCGCTCGACGACCGGCGCTCGGTGATCGAATATCGCGCGACCGGGAATCTGCCCAGTCGCCTGACCCCGAAACGTGCCCAAGCCCTTGAGCGCATCGGTGAGCGACAGGGACTGATCCGCGAACTGGCGATGATCGCCGATGTCTCCGACGCAGTCATCCGTGGCCTTGTGAAAGCAGGCCTGATCGAAGCCGTCG
>JANNCK010000233.1:0-1893 GCA_031386545.1 Sphingomonadales bacterium | reverse complement strand
CCGGCTGGGCGGACGCGGCAGGGATCAGCGAGACGCGCTGCATGATCGACCACGGCAACACTGCCTCGGCCAAGGTCGCCGCGCGGTGCGGCTATGTGCCGTTCGCCGAGCTGGAAGGCGCGCGGACGGCGTTCAGGCGGCGAGCGCCATCGGCATAAGCGCCAGCGCGTGGGTGAGGCACGGCTTGGCAACGCCCGCCGCGCGACAGTCGCGGAGCTCCTCCCCGGTTGCTTCAAAGCCGAGCTTGCGGAGGACCGCGCCAGATGCAGGATTGTCGGTGAAGTGGCCCGAGACCAGCCGGTCGATGCGGAGCGAGTCGCGCGCGGCGGCGACGACGGCGCGCGCGGCCTCGGTCGCGTAACCGCGGCCCCAATGCGAGGGGACGATCCAATAGCCGAGTTCGCTTTGCCCGTCGCGGTCAGCAATGCCGACGCCGCCGATGAGGCGCGGGGAGCCACCAGAGTTATGGGGTATGCGGAGGAGGATCAGCAGATCGACTTCATGCGCCGAGCGAACGCGACCGAGATAAGCCACCGCATCATCAACCGAATAAGGCCAGGGCGCGCGGGCAAGAGTCATCACCACATCTTCGCGGGCAAATGCCTCGGTCAGCGCGGGCGCATCATCGACCCAGCCGGGCCGAAGCAGCAAATTTTCGGTTCTTATGAACACTTTAACTCTCCTCTGCGCGGGCCAATAGCGGTGCTTTGTGACACCGCCTTGACCGGATGAGGGAGTTAGCCGCTTGGAGGTTTCAGGTGATCCCTACTCCCTCACGGTCCGTCTGAACGGACCTTCGGGTCACCCGTAAGGCGACCCGTATTTCGGACCGCCGGTTATTCCGCCGCGATTGCAATCGGCATATCGACCGAGACATACTTTCGGCCGAGCTTACCCAGATGAAAGGCAACGCGACCCTCGACGAGAGCAAACAGCGTGTGGTCCTTGCCACAGCCGACGTTGCGGCCCGGCCACACGCGGGTGCCGCGTTGACGGACGAGGATGTTTCCGGCCAGCGCATGTTCGCCGCCGAATTTCTTGACGCCAAGACGACGACCGGCCGAGTCACGACCGTTACGCGATGATCCGCCAGCTTTCTTATGTGCCATCTTAGATTACTCCGCGGTCTTCTTGGCGGCCGGCTTTGCAGCGGCCTTTTTCTTGGGGGCTTCGGCGACAGGAGCCGCGACAGGTGCAGCCGCTTCGACAGCAGGTGCTGCCTCGACCGGTGCTGCTTCAACGGGTGCCGCTTCTTTGACCGGCTTTGCCTTCTTCTCAGCCGCAGGAGCCGCGCCGACGCTGACGATCTGAAGGATCGTATGCTGCTGGCGATGGCCGTTCTTGCGGCGGTAATTATGGCGACGCTTTTTCTTGAAGACGATGACCTTGTCCGCCTTCGCCTGCGCGATGATCTCGGCTGCGACGGTCAGACCGCTTTCGCCGGTGCTGGTGAACAGCACATCGCCGAGCGTGATTCGCGACCCCGCCTCGCCGTCCATGCGGTCAACGACGATCTTGTCTCCTGCGGCAACGCGATATTGCTTGCCGCCCGTGCGCACGATGGCGAACATAGCTCTACTTTCAAGTCAGAGATATTTGTCCCGAGAGGCGAACCCGCCGGGAAAGACGGAGCCGATACGGACGCCCCCCGCGCCTGTCAACCCGCCGCCCGCCGTTCCGACCCCGGCTGCCCGAGTCGATGGCATATTTTCGTCGGTTAGCTTCACTAGCTTCACCGGGTCGAGCATGGTTTCGCCCCTCCTTGCGCGCGAGCCGGACAGACGACTCGCAGAGAGAACATAACAGGAACTTAAACTGTAGGAAAGGGCTTTCCGTTCGGCGCACAGCCGCTAGGGTGGCCGTGCAAAAAGGGGCCAGCAGGGGTTTGTGTGA
>JANNCK010000203.1:0-2329 GCA_031386545.1 Sphingomonadales bacterium | reverse complement strand
ACCTGGCTGAGGTTCGACGGATTGCCGAGACCAGTCTGCGGGGCACCGCCCCGGATGTCGGTGCGGGTCCGTGTGGCGAGCGCGCCACCCTCGAAACTCAACAGGTTCGGCACCACCTCGTAACGACCGCGGGCGAGGCCGGAAATGACATGCGCGTCCTGCGCGTTGCGGCCCCAGCCTTTGCGATATTCGTAGCGCGCGCTGATCTGTGCATCGGCACGGGCGGTGCTGATGAACGCATCCACGCCCGCCGCGACAGTCGTGTAGGTCGAGACGGGTCCGCCGCCCTTCAGGTCGGCAAGCGCAGTCTGGTCAACCTCCAGATAGGGATGAAGCTCGGTTCGCTTCTTGGCTTCTGCCGAGGGCGCAAAAACGACGACTGCCGCAAGCGCTGCGATGGGAAGGCTCCGCATCATGACTGGTCCGTTCCGTAATATGACCCGTAGGTCCGGTTGGTTCCAAAAAAACTCGCTCCGTTGAGGAGCAGGGAAATGTCGTCGCAACCGTCGAGCAGCGCGATGGCTTCCTGAAGGTCCGATTCCTTGGTCCGGTCGGCCCGGACAACCATGAGGATGCGTCCCACGCGGTGGGCAAGAACGGCTGCGGGCGAGGCCGCCAGCGCGGGTGCCGAATCGATGATAACGATGCGGCGCTCGTTGGCGGTGGCGAGACCGGCAATGATCGCTGCTGCGCGCGCCGACGACAGCAATTCGGTATCGTCATTGGTCGCCTTGCCTGCTGGCAGGACCGAAAGTTTGGGAATGTCGGTGCGGATAATCAGCCGCTCGACGTCAAGCGAGGGGTCGGCAATCGCGTCGATCAACCCGCCCGAATTGGCCAGCCCCAGCGTCGAGAGCACCTGAGGCTTAGCGACATCGGCGTCGACCAGCAGCACTTCGCTGTCGCGTTCGCTGGCGAGGCTGAGCGCAAGGTTGACCGCACAAAAAGTCTTGCCCTCATTGGGTTGCGCCGAACAGACGAGGATCATGCGATCCTTTGCAGAGCGGTCACCCGCCTGGGCACCCGCGCGCAGCAGCAACTGGCGCTTCACGAGGCGGAATTCCTCGGCAAGCGTGCCGATCGGCGTATCGGGAATGATGAACCCATTATCGCGTAGCAATTCGCGGTTGATCGTGCCGCTCACCGCGCTGGCCGATACCGGTGCAAATTGCGGGGTGGGCGTATGAACCATTGGCGGTGCCGGCAGCACGGCTTCTGGAGCGTCGCCTGTGACCCGCGCTGCACGCGGTCCGCTCCGCAGCGCCGCCCCGAAATCATAGATTTCAGCCGCGCGCTCAATTAGCGAATCGGGTTGCGACCCGGGGCGACGATTGTCGTTGCTCATTGCTGCCTCGCTCACGCCACCATGCTCCGCTGGACGAATTCGACGACCATCAGCACCAGCCAGACACCGACGAGTGCCGCCGTACCCC
Organism: Sphingomonadales bacterium; assembly: GCA_031386545.1. Taxonomy (GTDB): domain Bacteria; phylum Pseudomonadota; class Alphaproteobacteria; order Sphingomonadales; family Sphingomonadaceae; genus Sphingomonas_O. The sequence goes on along the minus strand of JANNCK010000203.1, from coordinate 896 downwards.
CGGCAAACTGGAGCAGCCGTTTTTTGCGAAGGGCGCGCTCGTTAGAGCGGACGACTTCGGTGATGCTGCCGATAACGGGCAGGCCACTGGCGCGTTCCAGCCGCGTTGCCGTCGGATAGGTCGTCTGTAACTGGCCATAGCCAAATGCGGCACCAATGCCGCCGCCAAGTGCCGCGAGCAGAACAAGCGTCAGCAACAAGGGGCGGTTGGGCGAGGTTGGCACCGACGGTGCCGAAGGTGGATCGATGACGTTGAATTTGATCGGTGCGGTCTGCGCCTGAACCTGGCCGCGCAGACGCAGGTCTTCGCGGTCGGCAAGCAACTTGTCGTATTGCGTTTTCAGCACCTGATAATCGCGGTCGATGCCATTCTGGGCAGCACTGAATTCGGGATCGGACGCCTGCAACGACAGGATGCGGTTAATCTCGCCCTCGATCTGTCCCTTGCGGGCCGCAAGCGCGCCCGCCGTCGCCTGCTTTTCAGCCTGCATAGAGCGCAACGAGACATACATCGGGTTCTGCGACGATGTACCCGGCGTCATGCGCGTCCCGCCGCCACCAACGGCTTTGGCGCGGACAAGCTGACCGCGCAGTGCAATCATGTCGGGATGGTTGTCGGTCCAGCCGCGTAACTGGCCCTCGGCAATCTGGCCCTGAATCTGGCCGACGCGGCTATCGCCACCGCCAATGACCGAACCGGGGGTTGATGTCGTCGCCGGTGTACCGGCAAGCTGGCCGTTGACGGCTGCAAGCGAACTGTTCGCGGCGGCAAGATCGGAACTGATCCGCGAGAGTTCGCCGCGCGCAAGGCCGATACGGTCGGCAATCGAGCCGCCACCGGGCAGTGAATTCAGATATTTCGCCTCGAACGCGGCACGCTTGGCTTCGACCTGCGAA
>JANNCK010000017.1:0-2240 GCA_031386545.1 Sphingomonadales bacterium | reverse complement strand
GACCTTGTCGGCACTGTGGGTCGCGTGGCGGCACGGGTTCAGTGCGGGCGGCCTCGCCCTCGCCTTCCTCGCGGCGATGCTCGGCGTGACGTTTTTGAGTGTGTATCTGCTGATCGTCGGTTTTCAGGTGAAGGGGGATGTGCGGGCGCTGGTGTTGGGGGTGCGCTGATTGAGCGGGGCGTAATCGACTGGCCTTGGCTGAAGTCAGGATGTAGCCTTACCCGTCTGCCCTATCAGTCAATATGCCCTGCCGCCCTGAGGAGATGAGCTTCGACGCCGTCTTTTGGTCGATAGGATATGAACTCTCGTGACCCGAACGGCAGGCCAAGTCGTAGCATCAGATCGCGGTCGTACTCTGAATAAAGAACGGCGATACCTTTCGGCGCGAGCTTGTCGCGTGCGCCGCCATTGCGACGAATGCGCTTCATGAAGTCGTCTTGCGCCGCAATGCTTTTGATCAACACGCGCGAGAACGGCGTTTCGAGACAGGTTTCGAAGAGCACGACAAGTCGGTCGGTTCCGCCTTTCGGCGACATGATGCGCTCGCGCTGTCGAGCATCAACTGTCGTCCAGAAATTGGGCGTGTAAGGGAAGTCCTGCACCAGCCACCAGATATTCCCACGTCCATCCGCCGAAAAGCTGGTCTTCAGGTCGCGGTTTTCACCAGCCCGAAGGTAGGATCGCCGCGCACGCGCCAGTCCAAACGCGCATGTGGATTGATCCTCGTTGATCCGCAGCAGAATCAAGAGCTGGTTGAGGGCTTCCTTGGGAATCATCCAGCCCCAGCCGCCACCGGTCGTCGATTTAACATCGACTTCCTGCCCGCCGATGTGAAAATCCATTTTCACGCCGCGTGGCACTTGGAGCCAATCGCGGAGCAGGATTTCAAACTTGGTGCCGAGATAAGTCTTCTCGGTCTTTTCGAGCTGTGAAAGGAAGAACCGGCCTGTACGGGCCGTGTCGATCACCTCGTCAATTGCCGAACGGAAAAACGAGCGCAGCTTTTCGGTGAACAACTCCCTGCCGCCGACGGCAACGAGCAAGTCGTTCTCCAGCTTCGACAGGTCGGCAAAGTCCTCGTGCTCCGGGGCGAGCGGTTGATGCCCGTCGCCCGGAAACAAGTTCATGCTGCTGCCCGTACGGCAAACAACCGGTTGACCGACAGAGCGATACGCAGATTGTTTGCCACCGCTTTTGCGACCGGTGGTGGAAACGCATTGCCAATCTGGCGATAAGCAGTCGTCTTGCGTCCATAGAATTGCCAATTGTCAGGGAAGCCCTGCAATCGGGCCACCATTCGTGTGGTTAGTCGCGGCATGCCCACAAAATCAGCCTGCGGTGCATCCTCGGCTAAGCTTCGCCCTTCGACGCCAAGCGTCGCCCACGCATTGCGAGCACGAGTAGGCCCAAGGTCAGGACCACCGTGTTTTTTGGACCCACCGACTATCGTTGGCGCAATATCGTTCGCCTGATCTGCCCAACGACGCGCTCCACGCCAACCATTGGCCGACATCAGGTCGACCAATGTCTCCCCGACGGTCGCTGGATTATGCGGATGCGGGATCGGCCAATCGAACGAGTCCGCCATGTCACTACGGATGGCTACGATAATCACACGCGGTCGAAGCTGCGGCACGCCGAAGTCGGACGCATTGAGCAGCCGCCAATCGACTGTGTAGCCGAGCTTCTTCAACTGCGATTTCAACTGCCCGCGATAATCTTCGAAAACTGCCGACAGGAAGCCTCTGACATTTTCGATCATGACCGCACGGGGGCGGATTTCGTCGATCAGCCGGATGGCGGCAGGAAAAAGATTGCGTTCGTCGCGTTCGCCCAGCTGCTTACCTGCCAACGAAAAAGGCGGACAGGGCAAACCACCGGCGAACAGGTCGAGGCCCTTGAACGGTCGACCGTCGAACGTGCTCATATCGGCCGCCCGAACATCCCAATTAGGACGGTTCAGACTGAGTGTTCGAGCATAGTCGGATTCGATTTCGACTAGCGCAGAATGGCTGAACCCAGCTTGCTCTAAACCTAAAGCTTGCCCCCCGGCACCGGCACAGAATTCAATCGACTGCATGATGGCCCTCATGGCTGAACACACAATCGCTATGTTCTTTTTCTGTTCCGATCAAGTCTTATTCCGCCGCCACGCTCGTCACCCCGAACATATCGACTTCGCTCACCCCGACATCTTCGTTCGCCGCTGCGTTCGCGGCCTTGGCGCCTTTGCGCGAGTC
>JANNCK010000127.1:0-1713 GCA_031386545.1 Sphingomonadales bacterium | reverse complement strand
CACCGCCAGTCCGCGCCGTGCCGCGCAACTGCGACGGTTGCGGCCAGACCTCAAGATCGTGTCGTTCCGCGGCAATGTCGCGACGCGGATCACGCGGGTGGAAAATGGCGAGGCCGATGCGACGATGCTCGCGGCGGCGGGTCTCGACCGGCTCGGGCATCCCGACGTCGGTGCGGCAGTGGACATCGACGCGATGCTGCCAGCGGTGGCGCAAGGGGCGGTCGGTGTCGAATGCCGCAGCGATGATGCGGTGACGCGGGGCTATCTCGCGGCCATCGACCACAGCGAAACACACGCCTGCGTCGCTGCGGAACGGGCATTGCTCGCGGCACTTGGCGGCAGTTGCCATTCGCCGGTCGGGGTGCTGGCGCGGCTGGACGGCGGACTTATCCATTTGCGCGCCGAAATCCTGACCGGGGACGGGGCCGAGCATCGCAGCGGTGCCAAAACCTTCGAGGCGGACGATCTGGATGCGCCCGCACGGCTGGCGGCGGAATTGCTCGACGGCGCATCGCCAGCATTGGCCGCGCTGTTTTCGTGCGCGTCCTGATCGTCCGGCCCGCGCCGGGCAATGCGGCCACGGCGGACGCGGTGGCGGCACTGGGGCTGGAGCCGGTGGTGGTGCCGCTGTTCGAGGTTGTGCCGCTGGCGTGGGACATGCCCGATCCTGCCGGGTTCGATGCCGTTGTTATGACCAGCGCCAATGCCGCGCGGCTGGGCGGTGCGGGGCTGGCGCGCTTAACGCATTTGCCGCTGTTTGCGGTCGGCGAGGCAACGGGTGAGGCAGCGCGGGCGGCAGGGTTTGGCGATGTGCGCGCCGGTGACGGGGACGCGGCGGATTTGGGTCCGCAGCTTTCGGGGCGGGTGCTTCACCTCACCGGCACCGACCACCGCTCGATCCCAACCAAGGCGAACTTAACCGGCGTCCCCGTCTACGCCTCCCGCCCCCTCGCCCCGTCCGCGCGGCTTTCCGCCGACATCGCCCTCATCCACTCGCCCCGCGCAGGTGCCCGCCTCGCCGAACTGATGCCCGACCGTACCGTCACCCAAATCATCGCGATCAGCCCGTCTGCGGCCCGCGCGTGTGGCACCGGCTGGGCGGCAGTCCATATCGCCGAGCTCCCACGTGAACACGCGATGCTGGAATGTCTTGCCGGTGTGTGCGAAGCGGATCCCAAGAACTAAATGGGTCGAAGATGATGCCAGACGACAGCTACGAGCCCGATAGGTCCGATGCGGCGGGGCGCCGCCCGCGTCCGGTCCGCAATGCGTTCATCATTGCGCTGCTGGCGTTTATCGTCGGCGCGGCGCTGGTGACATGGGCGCTGACCCGCTGGGAACCGGCGCGCCGCCTGATTGCCCCCGCAGTAACGACCGCAACCAGCACGCCACCGCTGACCACCGCCCCCGCTCCTGCCCCCGTTGCCACACTGACGTCACAGACGGCGTTGGACGTCACCCCCGAAGCCGTCGCCGTGACCGAATCGCGCGTCGCGGGTCTTGAGGCGCGCCTTGCCCAGATCGATGCCCAGGCGGCGAACGCGTCGAACAACGCGGCGCGCGCCGAGGGGCTGCTGATCGCCTTTGCCGTGCGCCGGTCCATCGACCGGGGCGTCGGGCTTGGCTATCTCGAAGGGCAATTGCGCGAGCGGTTCGCCGAATCGCAACCGCGCGCCGTCGCGGCGATTATTTCGGCGGCACAGGCCCCCGTCA
>JANNCK010000100.1:0-2108 GCA_031386545.1 Sphingomonadales bacterium | reverse complement strand
GGCGGTCGAATCGTCGACCGGCGCTCCGTCCGAAATGACCATCAGGATGCGTCGCTCCTCGCGCCGCGCGATGAGCCGGTTGTGCGCCCAGAGCAGCGCCTCGCCGTCGATATTCTCCTTGAGCAGCCCCTCGCGCATCATCAGGCCGAGCGAGGTCCGCGCGCGCCGCCACGGCGCGTCGGCGGATTTATAGACGATATGGCGCAGGTCGTTGAGGCGGCCGGGCAATTGCGGACGCCCCGCTGCCAGCCAGTTCTCGCGTGCCTGCCCGCCCTTCCACGCACGGGTGGTAAAGCCGAGAATTTCGGTCTTCACGCCGCAGCGTTCGAGGGTGCGCGCCATGATGTCGGCGCTGATCGCGGCGATGCTGATCGGTCGCCCGCGCATCGACCCCGAGTTATCGATGAGTAGCGAGACGACCGTGTCCTTGAACTCGGTTTCACGCTCGATCTTGTAGCTCAGCGAATGGCCGGGCGAGACAACGACGCGGGCAAGGCGCGCGGCGTCGAGCATCCCTTCCTCTTGGTCGAAGTCCCACGACCGCGACTGCTGCGCCATCAGGCGGCGCTGGAGGCGGTTGGCGAGTTTGGTCACTGCGCCTTGAAGGGTGAGCAATTGCTGGTCGAGGTAAGCTCGCAACCGGACCAATTCGTCGGGATCGCACAGCTCGTCGGCGGCGATCACTTCGTCGAATTCAGTCGTCCATGCCTTGTAATCGAACCCCGGCGTCAGGTCAGCGGGCGGACGGTTGGGACGGACGGGCAGCATCCCCTCCTGCTCGCCATCGCCACCCTCGGCCTGGTCGTCGTCGGCCATTTCCTCGCCTTCGGCCTCACCCTCGCCTTCGCTGTCGTCGCCCGCTGATTGCTCGCCGCGCTGGTCGACCTGTCCTTCGCCCCCGTCGTCCTCGTCGGTTTCGGCGTTGTCACCCGCCGACTCGTCTTCGCCGTCGTCCTCGTTGTCATCCGGATTGTCGTTGGCCGTGGCATCGCCCTCGATCAGGGCCAGATCTTCCAGCAACTTTGTCGCTAGCGTCGCAAAGGCGCGCTGGTCGTCGAGGACGAGGCCGAGCGCATCCATATCCGCGCCGCCTGCTTCCTCGATCCAGTCACGGACAAGGTCGAGCCCGGTTTCCGTGCCAGCGGGCGGCGCTTCGCCGGTCAGCCGTTCGCGCAGCAACAGTGCGACCGCCGTCGACAACGGCACTTCATCCTTGGCCTTGGCGCGCGAAATCGGGTCGGAGCGCATCCGCATATCAAGCGCGTGGCTCAAATTATCGCGCACCCCCGCCATGCCGCGTGAACCAAGCGCCTCGACCCGAACCGTCTCCACCGCATCGAACACCGCGCGGGCAATGACGGGCGCGGGGGCATGGCGATTATGCGCGGCGACATCGTGATGGCGCAGGCGGAGCGCAAACCCATCGGCAAAGCCGCGCGCTTCGGCGACTTGATCGGCTGGCAGCGAACGGCCGGGCATCGGCACTTTCAGGTTCTTACCCGCCTGCACCGGCGCGTCGGCGGTATAAGCCAGCTCGACCTCGGGTTCATGCGCGATGGCGCGTGCGGTGCCGGTCAGGACTGCGCGAAACGCTTCGAGAGGGGTAAGTTCGGTCATCCGCGCATGGCTCGTTCGAGTGTTTCGGATGTTACCGGATAGCCAAGTCCATCAGGAATGCACAACCGCTGTGTGCCGCCTTGTCCCTCAACCCACGGGGTGATCGTCGTGACGGGATGCGCGGCGGCATGGATGCTGGCTGTCGCGAAGCTGTCGAGTGTGGCCAGTCGTTCGAGATTACGACGGGTCGGAAAGATGATCTTAACCTCGCCCGCATCGGCGCGCGCCAGCACGTCGGCGGCGGTTGCCCAGAACAAATGGGTGTTCTCGGTCGCATCGACGCGCGCCTCGGCATGGTCTGCCTCGACACGGGCAAGGTAGAAATGCGTGTCGAAGGTGCGCGTTTCCTTGAAATTCGGGCACCAGCGCGCGAACGGCACCAGAATATCCAAATCGAGCGTCAACCCGTGCCTATCGAGCAGCGGACCAAGTGCGCTCCCTTCCGACAACGCCGCGCGCAACACTTCGACATCGGCATCAAGACCGACCGC
>JANNCK010000079.1:0-10695 GCA_031386545.1 Sphingomonadales bacterium | reverse complement strand
CGCCAATGACGCCTTGTTGACGATGGAGCTGGTCAGGCCGCCAATAAATCCGCCTTGGGCAGCAGTAATACTGCCGCTGGGGCCGAAGAGATTAAGCGGAACGCAGCCGTTCGACGTATTCGTGCAGGTCGTGACGTTGCTGGCGTTAAGCGCCTGCTGAACGCGCGAGTTGGCAACATACCCACTCAGCGTCTGCGAGTTTTCGCTCTCGCCATATGAGCCGTACATGTCAAACTTCAACGAGTCAGTTATGTTGAAACGTGCACCTGCCTGATAATCGAACACTTGCGTTACGTAGGTGCTAACACGCGGCCCGAGTTCAACCGAACGACGGTAAACGCCGGGAAGCGGGATCGCCGGGTTGGCGGCGCAGGTTGCGCCTGTTGCCAAACCATTGTTCGCGCAAAGCTGGTCGCGAATCGTCGCGTTCAGATACGGGTTGTTACCCGGGATGGTCAGCGCATTGCCGAAAACACCCGACGGCGCGATAATTGTTTGCACGGTGTTCTTTGAGAACAGTGCACGGGTGTACACCTCGACCGTGTCAGACACCTCGTAACGCGCGGCACCGTAGATGTTGTAACGACGGAATGGCGTCTGGAAGATGTTGAACGGATTGAAGTTAAAGCCATTGTAGAACGGCACCAGCGATGCACCGGTCGGATCAATCTGAAGATCGGCAGTCGCGAACGAGATTGTTGTCGGCACCGACGTGAATGACGAACCAGCAGCGCGGCCCGTAGTGGAGTTGATACCAAACACCGACACGTCACGGTCGCCCTGATAAATCGGATCAGCTTCCTGATAACCGATGCTCAGCACCGCGTTACCGCGTCCGTCATCGAAGTTCGCGCCGACGGTCAAATCGCCGCGGAAGATGTTACCATCGCCCTTGCCCGAGATCTGCTGGCTGAACTGAGCGGCAAAACCGGCAAAGTCCTTTTTAGTGATGAAGTTGACGACACCCGAAACCGCGTCGGCACCATAGGTAACCGAAGCGCCGCCGGTCAGGACGTCGAGACGATCAAGCAGGGCAACCGGAATGTTATTCAGATCGACAGCACCGCCGGTGTTGGCAGGAACAAGGCGCACGCCGTCGATCAGGACGACGTTACGGTTCGATCCGAGACCGCGAAGGTTAACCGTCGAGGTGCCGTTGTTGCCGTTGTTAACCTGCTGGCCGATGCCGGGAATGACGCCGGGAACTTCGCGCAGCGCCTGCTCCGCAGTATTGGTCTGGCGCAGCTGAAGCTCGTCCTGACCAACAGCCGAAACCGGCGACGACGAAGTCAGGTTCGGGTTGCTGATGAGCGTCCCCGTAACAATGATCGTATCTTCCTCGGCGGGGGCAGCGGGCTTTGCGCCCTGTGCGAACGCCGGAGCCGAAGCCAGCGTGCCTGCGATGATGGTCGTCGCCAGCAGAGTGCGGCGGAGAGCCTTCGTAACCATGTGGTTGTATTCCCCTAATTTGGTGACCTTCGTCACCACATGAAATCTTCAAATATTACGTTCCCGAGAAGTGGAAACGGACGCTTTAATTCCGTCAGAGCCTGCTTCTGTAGGTGAGGCACCGACTGGTTTGCAACTTTCACTACCAGCTTCGGGCCATTTGACGGGCGATTGTTGTATTTGTGACACAGGTTTGTCATCCAGTAGCTTAAGCGGCATGGTGTGGCGTGATTGCGGAGAGACTGTTCCGATGAAGCGTATCCTGCTGACGGCTTGCGCCGCGTTGCTGACTCCTATTGTAGCGGAGGCTAAACCGACGCCGCCGGGTGCGCCGGTCGCAAAGCCGGTAACCGCGCTGCAAGCCTGTCGGACACTAAGCGATGCCGGTGCGCGGCTGGCCTGTTACGACCGGGCTGTCGACGCATTGACCGCCGCGACCGCAAGCGGTGAAGTTGTTGTCGTCGAACGGACCGAAGTTCGCAAAGCGCGCAAAGGGCTGTTCGGGTTTGTCCTGCCCCGCATCGGCTTTCTGACTGGCAAGCCGGACAATGCCGAAGACGTTGCCGATGAGCAGCGGTTAGACACTGTGGTCACCGGATCGCGATCTTTCGGCAATGGCAAATGGCGCTTTACCGTCGAGGGCGGCGGGCTGTGGGAAACCGTCGAGGCCAATGTTGGCTTCCGCGATCCACTTCCGGGTAAGAAAGTGCTAATCGAAAAAGGTTCGCTCGGCGGCTATTTTGTCACGGTCGAAAAAGGTCGCCGCGTCCAGGCCAAACGAATCGGCTAGGGCGTCAATTTAGCATCGGCCCCGCCAGCAACAGCGGGTCGATGCGCCGGTCGAGCCATTTCATGCCCCAGTGGAGATGCGGTCCCGACGCGCGCCCGGTCATGCCGACCGCACCGACGAGTTGACCCTGCCGGACCCGGTCGCCGACCTTCACGTCGATTCGTGACAGGTGCAGGAAGGCGCTGTTCAGGCCCATGCCGTGGTCGATCATCAACAGATTGCCTTCGAGCGTGAAGGCGCGGTCCGCCGCCAATATGATGACACCATCGGCGGGGGCGACAATCGGCGTCCCAGTCGGGCGGGCGACATCGACACCCGAATGCGGGGCACCCTTTTCGCCATTGGCATAAACACGCTGCGACCCGAACAACCCCGAAATACGCCCTTTGACCGGCCAAACAAAGCGTTGCCACCAGCCGTCGGCCCCGCCGTCGATATGCCGCGCCGCGTTGATCCGGGCGAGCTCGGGCGGGCGGAGTCGCGCAAACTCCGCCGAGGGCTGGGCAAAGCGGGGCAGCGAGGCAATGGTTTCAAGCCGCCATGCGCGTGGTTCGACCTTCAATGGCAGTTCGACCGCACGGCCGTCACGCGCCGTGACACGCAAGATCGCCGCCAGTGGGGCATCGTAACTAAACCCGATTAGGAAGCGTCCATCGGCAGCCACGCGAAGCGGCGCGCCGTTGAGTGTCAGGTTCATCGCACCGGGGGCGAGCTGGCCCAGCATGACACCCCCCTGCACGGCGGCACCGGTAAGCGTGATCGGTCCGCCGCGCACCTCGGGCGGGCGCGGCGGCGGGACGATATGTGCCGGTGGCGCGTCGGCGTTGCCCGGCAATGCCGCTGTTGCAGGCAGAACCACGGGCGCGACACAGCTGCCCGCAAGCATCGCGACCGACGCCGCGAATCCGCCTGCGCCGACCCGGGTCACGGCGTCAGCGCGCGCGTCGCAATTGGCGCGGTGGCATAGGGTTCCTGCCGCGCAACGCTCCAATAGCGCAAATCCTCAAGCGCGACATGCTCGCCGCTCACCGCACAGACGACATGGTCGCCCTGCACCAGCACGCGAAAGCCATTGGCCATATAATGCAACCGCGCCGGGCGGTCCGAGGGGGACATCAACATCACTGCAACCTTGTCGTCATTAGAGCAGGCTTCCTTGCACGGGTTTGGCCTGCGGGGGCTGTTCGGTCTTGGTGGCAGGATAGCCGCCACCGGCTCCGCGCTCAACCCGCGCTTCAACCCGGCCATCGGCAAAGACCAGCGCCAATGCTCTCGTGGTGTGCGCCTGCTCCGCGGTCGTGACAGACTTGCCCGTCCGGTTTTCAACCCGGGCATAGCCCCGTTTGAGCACTTGATCGGGATTCAGCGAATCGGCGATCCGCCACAGCCGGTCGAGCCGGTCGCGCGCATCGGCCAGCGGGCGGGCAATGAGGCGGGGGTCGAGACGACTCGCCGCCAGCCGCTCACGGGCGCGCCCGATCCGGCCGACAAGAATCGGGGGACGCAGCGCCGCCGAAGCATGGGCCAGATCGCCGCGCGCATCGGCCAGCGACTTGGCGAGTCCACGCCGCAACCGCTCGCCAAGATCATCGACCTTCTGGCGCTGTCCGGCATGAAGCATGTCCGCATCGGGCAACCGGACGACGAGCGCGGCAAGCCGTTCACTGCTCCGGTCGCGGTAGCGATGGACGCAGCGCAAACTCCGCGCGCCCAACGCCTCGACATTAGCCAGCAAATCGCTCCGCACCGGCACCGCCATTTCTGCCGCCGCAGTCGGCGTGGGCGCACGCACATCAGCGGCAAAGTCACACAGCGTCGTGTCGGTCTCGTGTCCGACTGCCGAGATCGTCGGGATCGTGGACGCCGCAACGGCGCGAACGACCGCTTCATCGTTGAACGACCACAGGTCCTCGACCGACCCGCCGCCGCGCGCAACGATGACAAGGTCGGGGGCAGGTATGGGGCCGCCGGGCGTCAGGTTGGAGAACCCCGTGACAGCGCGCGCAATCTGTGCGGCGGCGCCATTGCCCTGCACCAGCACGGGCCAAACCACGACCTGTGTCGGGAACCGGTCGGCAAGCCGGTGGAGAATATCGCGGATCACGGCTCCGGTCGGTGATGTCACCACGCCGATGACGCGCGGCAGATAAGGTAGCGGGCGTTTGCGGGTCGGGTCGAACAGTCCCTCACCCGCCAGCCTGGCTTTCAGCTTTTCGAGCAGCGCCAGCATCGCGCCCTCGCCCGCCAGCTCCATCCGGTCGATGATGATCTGGTATTTCGAGCGGCCCGGGTAGGTAGTGAGCTTGCCGGTCGCGATCACTTCGATGCCGTCGGCAGGGGCAAAGGCGAGCCGCGCGGCGGACATTTTCCACATCACCCCGTCGAGCGCGGCGCCGTCATCCTTCAGCGCCATGTAACAATGCCCGGAGGCGACACGCTTCCACCCTGACAGCTCGCCGCGCACCCGGACATGGCCGAAACCGTCCTCGACATGCCGTTTCAGCCGACCGGACAATTCGGTAACCGTGAACGGTGCGGAATTGTCGCCGGGGCCGCTCTCGGCTAGCAGCGCGACGTTTTCGGAATCTTGCGCGGAATTAAGGGAGTCGGCCATGAACATCCTGCTGCTGGGCGGCGGCGGTCGCGAACATGCGCTGGCGTGGAAGCTGGCGCAATCGCCGACCTGCGATACGCTGTATGCCGCGCCGGGCAATCCCGGAATTGCGAACCATGCCGCATTGGTGTCACTCGACCTGACCGATCATGCCGCCGTCGTCGCGTTTTGTCGTGACGCCAGCATTGGCCTCGTCGTGGTCGGCCCCGAGGCACCACTGGTCGATGGCATCGCCGACAGTTTGGCCGCGGCCGGTATCCCGGTATTCGGCCCCAGCCGCGCAGCCGCGCAGCTGGAGGGGTCGAAGGGCTTCACCAAAGACCTTTGCACGGCGGCTCATATCCCGACGGCGGCCTATGCGCGTTATAGTGACAAGGCATCGGCGCTCGGCGGGTTGGGCGGCTTCGGGCTTCCCGTTGTCATCAAGGCCGATGGACTGGCCGCGGGCAAGGGTGTCATCATTGCCCACACCGATGCCGAAGCGCGGGCCGCACTCGATGACATGTTCGACGGCAATTTCGGCGCGGCCGGCACGACAATCGTCATCGAAGAGTTCCTGACCGGCGAGGAAGTCAGCCTGTTTGCGATTACCGACGGCACAGCCGTTGTCACCTTTGGCACGGCGCAAGACCATAAACGGATTGGCGAGGGCGATACCGGACCCAATACCGGCGGCATGGGCGCCTATAGTCCAGCGACGGTCCTGACGCCCGATCTCGAACGCCGTGCGATGGACGAGATCGTCCGCCCGACCGTCGTCGCAATGGCGGCAGCGGGGATGCCATTTGTTGGCGTTCTTTATGCCGGACTCATGCTGACGCCCGACGGCCCGCAGCTGATTGAATATAATGCGCGGTTCGGCGACCCCGAGACCCAAGTACTAATGCCGCGTTTCGAGGGTGATCTGGCAGCACTCATGCTCGCCACCGCGACTGGCACACTCGCCGGTTTCGGGCAGATCACATTCTCCCCCCGCACCGCGCTGACCGTTGTCCTGGCGGCGCGTGGCTATCCTGAATCGCCGCAACTCGGCGGTGCACTGGGGCGAGTCCCCGAGCCGTCAGACACTGCAATCACCTTTTTTGCCGGAGTTCACGATAGCGGCCATACGCTGGAGGCGTCAGGCGGACGTGTACTGGCAGCTACAGGGGTGGGCGTTTCTGTCCAACAGGCGCGGGACCGGGCCTATGCTGCACTTGCCATGATCGACTATGCGGACGGCTATTCACGCAACGATATTGGTTGGCGCGAGTTACAGCGCGAACAATTGTAAATTCATGCTTTGCCTGTCGGTACACTTTACATCCAATATGAATACGTTACTTAGCGCCGATTATAACGTCGTTTACAGCGAATTTAAAAAAGTGGGGCGCCCGTGAATCGGCTGGGTTTTGCGAAACTGGTGACAGGCGCATGTCTGACGGTGCTTCTCGCCGCGACGGTGTTTGGGCCGCTCGGGTTCGGGCTGTGGTATATTGACCATCTTGAACATCGCGTGCGGACAACGCTTGTTGACCGGCAGATGGCTCAAATCGATGTTGCCATTGTACGCAACCCTGCGTTGCGCCGTGCCGTATTGCTCTCCGGCCCCGTCGACAGGCAGCAGAAGATCGCGGCGATGGAGGCCGTTAAAAAGGTTCCGGGCGTCGAGAACGTCAGCTGGGTCTCGGACAGCAGCGCAGGCAATGGAGCGAAACAAGGATTTTTGGTGCGATATTGACGCATCCAGACGAAATGGGAGACTTGGCAGTGGTGGACTTGTGGGTGGAAGTCCTTGGACTTGTCTGTGTTGCATATATTCTCGGATTGATTGGCGCGTGGGTGCTGTGGAAATTGGGCAAGGCAATTGCCTAAATTACACACAGTTGGACCTGTTTTTGCGATAGAGTGAGTGCACGATGGCCGATCTGATTTCTTCCTATTGGGTGTTACTCGCGATTGCGGCGGCAATCGGCCTAGGCACAGGATTCTGGATTCTGAGCACACGCCGCCACGTCGACATCCGCCCGGTCGAAATTGGTCAGAATGCAACCCAAACGCTGGCACGAATGGGTCGGATGGCGATCAATATCGACAGTTCCGGTTATCCGCCGCTGCCCTTTGCGATCACCACAGACCCCGACATCCGCCCCGATGACCTGCTCAGAATAAAAGGGGTGGGACCAAAGCTGGCGCGCATATTGATGGATATGGGCATCACCCATTACGGACAGATTGCTGACTGGTCGGCATCTGACATTGCCGCAGTCGATCAACGGCTAGGGGTATTTTCAGGGCGCATCGAACGCGACAATTGGGTCGAGCAAGCGCGCTTGCTCGACGCAGATGATCTCGACGGGTTCAAGGAAAAATTTGGTAATTTGGTCGGCGCGCCGCATTGAAGGGCATTGTCGCGACACTGCTGCTGGCAAGTTTCGCGGTCGGCGCAGTCGCACAGAATATGGGCAGCGAGCGGGCGGCGCTTGACCGTGCCCAGCGTGCCGCCCGCAGTGCAGCCGAACGGGCAACGCGCCTCGAAACCGCCGCCAACACCGCCAATGACGAAGCTGCCAAAATTCGAGCCTCAGCCGCAGCCGTCGCTGCACGCATCCAGTCCGCCGAAGCCGATATAAACGCAGCCGAGGCCAAAATTCAGCTTGTGGAGGGCCTGCGTGCCGGACAGCGGGCGCGCCTCGCCGAAAAGCAGGGACCGACCGTCCGCCTCGTGGCCGCGTTACAGACGATGGCCCGTCGCCCCCCGGTCCTTGCCTTGGTCGAGCCGGGATCAATCCGCGACATCGTCCATGTCCATGCGATGCTCGCCGCTGTCCTGCCGGTCGTGCGTGCTCGCACCGCAGACCTCCGCGCCGATGTCGAACGCGGACGCCAGCTTCGCGCGGCTGCTGATGCCGCGCTCGAGTCCGAACGCGACGCCCAAAGCCGCCTTGTGTCGCAGCGCCAGCAACTCGCTGCGCTCGAAACCCGCAAGCGGGCCGAATCGTCACGCTTTGCCAGCGGCGCGATGGTCGAACAGGACCGCGCCATCGCGATGGGCGAGGAGGCCCGCGACATCAGCGAACTGATGGGCCGTATCGACGATGCCGCTTCGGTGCGGGCGCGGCTCGAAAGCTTGCCCGGCCCTATTCTTCGTCCTGCCCAGCCAGCTTCGGCGCGGGCATTGCCCACTGACACGGTCGTCGCGACGCCTTCGATCCCGGCCTATCGCCTTCCGGTCGTGGGGCAGGTCGTCACCGGTCTCGGCGAGATTTCGGAGACGGGTGTCCGCGCGCGTGGCCTGACCATAGCCACCCGCGCCGGCGCACAGGTTGTCGCCCCGACCAGCGGGCGCATCGTCTTTGCCGGGCCGTTTCGGGGCTATGGCAACATCGTCGTCATTGACCATGGTCTGGGCTGGACCACACTCGTGACCAGCCTCGCCGCGCTCGATGTGAAGGTCGGCGATGCGGTCGATCCGGGCTCGCCCATCGGGCGCGCAGGCCGCGACCGCCCGACCATCACGGTCGAGCTGCGCCGTCGCGGGACACCGGTCGATATCGCCAAGCTCGCGGGATAGCTTTACCGCAAGCCACTGACCGCGCTATCCTACCGCTATACGTCAAGGATATGCCATGCCCCGCCTCCCGCTCCGCGCCCTGATTACTGTTTCGGCGCTTGCCCTTATTCCCGCCACGACCGCGACCTTCGCCGCTGTCGATAACTCGACCTACAAGGAACTCGACGCGTTCATGGCGGTGTTCGAGCGGGTGCGCGCGGATTATGTCGACAGGACCGACGACAAAAAACTCATCAAAGGTGCGATCGACGGGATGCTGGCGTCGCTCGACCCGCATTCGGGCTATCTCGATTCGCGCGATTTCGAACAGATGCGGACGCAAACCGACGGCAATTACGGCGGCCTAGGCCTGACCGTCACGATGGAGGACGGCGCGGTCAAGGTTATCACGCCGACCGAAGATACGCCTGCATTCAAAGCGGGGATCAAGGCTGGCGATTTCATTACCCACCTCAATGGCAATCTGATTTTCGGCGGCACCCTTGACGAAGCGGTCGAGCAGATGCGCGGGAAACCCGGTACCCAGATCAAGCTGACCGTCGTGCGCAGCGGCCGCGACAAGCCGTTCGACGTGACGCTGACCCGAGAGATCATCGAGCTGAAGCCGGTGAAGTGGGAAGTGAAGGGCCAGGTCGGCTATATCAACATCAACGCATTCTCGAAGAACACCGGCTTGAGCGTGCGCGCCGCGCTGATGGGCATCGACAAGGCACTGGGGCGTCAACCGCTCGGCTATGTCGTCGATCTGCGCTCGAACCCGGGCGGGCTGCTCGACGAAGCGATTTCGGTGAGCGACCAGTTCCTCGAACGCGGCGAAATCGTCTCGCAGCGGGGACGAGGCAAGGGCGATATCGAGCGTTATTTCGCCAAGCCCGGCGATGCTGCACACGGCCTGCCGGTCGTCGTCCTCGTCGATAGCGGTTCGGCCTCTGCCGCCGAAATCGTCGCGGGTGCGCTGCAGGACAACCACCGCGGCCTCGTTATGGGCGAGCGCAGTTTCGGCAAGGGATCGGTGCAAACCCTCATCCCGCTCGACGATACCTCAGCGTTGCGGCTGACAACCGCGCGTTATTATACGCCGTCGGGCCGCAGCGTACAGGAAGGGGGCATCGAGCCCGACCTGAAAATACCGCAGCTCTCCGACGCCGATTACAAAACCCGACCCCGCTTCCGCGAAGCCGATTTGCGCCGCCACCTTATCAACGAGGCCAAGGTCGATAATTCGGTGCTGGAAGACGATAGCAAGCCCGATCCGCGGTTCGCGGTGACCGCCGAACAGTTGAAAGCCAAGGGCATTACCGATTTCCAGCTTGACTATGCGCTGAAGTCGATTGCGCGGCTGGCAAGCCTGCCGGTTGCAGCAAAGGTGGCGGCACGCCGGTGACACCGCTCGCCCGCGCCAATGCCGTCGCCTTTACCGTCCCCGCGCTGCTCATGGCCGGGGCGCTGGGGTCGCAATATCTTCCGCCGATTTGGGGGGGGAGCGGGCTGCACCCGTGCGAGATGTGCCATTGGCAGCGGTGGCCGCATTATGCCGCGATGGCCCTTGCGCTGGTGGCATTTGTTCTAAAGCCGCCGATGCGGAACGTGTTCGTGGCGCTCGCGGCGCTCGCAGTGCTGACCTCGGGCGCGCTCGGTATTTTTCACGCGGGAGTCGAATATCACTGGTGGGCGGGGCCGCCGTGTTCGGCGACGGGTTCAGGCCTCACGCTCGAACAAATTATGCGCGCGCCGTTGATCCGCTGTGATGTGGCGCAATGGTCAGTGTTCGGCATTTCGCTTGCCGGGTTCAACGCGCTCTTTTCAAGTCTTGGTGGCATCACCATCTTGGTGCTTGTGAGGAAAGCGAAATGACCCCCGATACCGAATCCATGCTGCGCGTCGACCAGGCCGGCGAATATGGCGCGACGCGGATTTACGCGGGACAGCTGGCGGTGATGGGGACGCGTACCCCCGCCGCCCGCGCCATTGCCGCCATGGCCGTGCAAGAGGAGCGCCACCGCAAGACGTTCGACGCGATGATCGCCAGACGTGGCGTCCGCCCGACGTTGCTCCAGCCGTTCTGGAATGTCGCGGGCTATGGGCTAGGCATGGCGACCGCTTTGATCGGTCCCGAGGCGGCGATGGCGTGCACTGCGGCCATCGAGACCGAGATCGACAATCATTACGGCGAACAGCTCGACGAGCTGGGCGATAGCGACCCCGAATTGTCCGACGCGATTGCCGATTTCCGCGCCGACGAGGTCGAGCACAAAGCCATTGCGATGGCGGCGGGGGCCGAACGCGCGC
>JANNCK010000008.1:0-4660 GCA_031386545.1 Sphingomonadales bacterium | reverse complement strand
TCACGGTCAGCCCGACCGGATCGCCAATCGGGGCGAGGATGGTTTCGTTCATGGAATGTTCTGATACCATGATTTGGTCCGTAGCGCCGTCAGTTGCATCCGAAATGGACCAGATTGACGCCAACCGGCTGTGCAAATCTTGAGTCGTTTCTCGCCCCAGTTCCTTGATGAATTGCGCGGGCGGACGATGCTATCGACGCTTGTCGGGCGCAGCGTGAAGCTGACACGCGCGGGGCGCGAGTGGAAGGCGTGCTGTCCGTTCCATCACGAGAAATCGCCCAGCTTTTACGTCAATGATGACAAAGGCTTCTACCATTGTTTCGGCTGTTCGGCGCACGGTGATGCGATCCGCTGGATGACTGACCAGCGCGGGCTGGCGTTCGTCGACGCGGTCAAGGAGCTGGCTGATTCAGCGGGACTCGCTCTACCCGCACCCGACCCGCGCGCCGCCGAACGCGATGAACGCGCGTCGAAACAACATGACGTCATGGTAGCAGCAGCGGAATGGTTTGCCGCGCAGTTGCACAGCGACGCCGGTGCCGACGCGCGGGCCTATCTGGCCAAGCGCGGCATCACCCCGAAAACGGTCGAGACGTTTGGCATGGGTTTCGCGCCCGACCGCCGCGATGCGTTGAAGGGGGCTCTGGCCCGCTTCGGCGATCCCGAACTGATCGAGGCGGGGTTGCTGATCGAGCCTAAAGACTTTGGCTCGGAGAAAACGCCTTACGACCGGTTTCGCGGGCGGTTGATGATCCCCATCCGCGATCCGCGCGGCCGGGTGATTGCGTTCGGCGGGCGGATATTGGGGGCGGGCGAACCGAAATATCTCAACTCCCCCGACACCCCGCTCTTTGACAAGGGACGCACGCTTTACAACCTCGACCGCGCGTCACCGGTGGCGCGCAAGGCCGGACGGCTGATCGTCGTCGAGGGCTATATGGACGTGATCGCGCTCGCGCAGGCAGGTATTGCCGAGGTGGTTGCCCCGCTCGGCACCGCACTGACCGAAGCGCAGCTCGAACGGCTGTGGCGGATCGTCGATGTGCCGGTGCTGTGTCTGGACGGTGACAGTGCGGGTAAAAAGGCGGCAGTGAGGGCGGCCGAACGCGCCCTCCCCCTGCTCGCGCCAGGACGGTCACTGTCGATCGCCATGCTCCCGGCGGGCAAGGATCCCGATGATATGGTGCGCAGCGGTGGACCCGCTGCGTTTGAACCCTTGGTCGAAAGTGCGTTGTCGCTGGTTGATCTGTTGTGGGACCACGAGGTGGCGGCACTCCCGCTCAAGACGCCCGAGGCGCGCGCTGGCCTGAAGCGACGGCTCTCTGAACTCGCGGCCATGATCGCCGACACCGATGTTCGGCAACAATATCAGGAGGAACTGCGCCAGCGATTCGATGCCGCATTTTTTGCGCCGCGCGGGGGGCAGCGCCCGTTCACGGCGCGCAGTGACCGTCCACGCGGCAAGAAATGGTTTGATCCTGCCCCTGCCCTGCCCGGCCAGCGTGCGCGGCGGATCGGCGGCGGCGGCGTTGACGCGCTTTACGGCCGCGCGATCATGGCCGGGCTGCTCCGCCACCCGACAATGGTGAAAACCTGTGCAGAGGCGCTGTCGATGCTCGTCATCGAGGATAATGACCTCGACCGGCTCCGCTCGATCATGCTTGAGGCGGCGTATGACGAGCCTTCGGTTGAATCGGGGGGTATTGATACCATATTTGCTCAAGCGGGCCTTTCGGCCCTTGTCGAGACGTTGCGACGTGCGAACGGGCTTGCCTTTTCGTTCACACGCGGCGAAGCGGACGCGCAGGTTGCGCGAAGGGACTTGGGACTGGCAATCGAGGCACTGGCATCACGCCCGGAACTCGATGCAGCACTGGAGGCGGCGACGGCGCGGTTGGCAATGGGCCCCGATGCCGATGGATTTGCCGAGCAGATGCGCTTGATTGCGGCGCGTGCCGAGGCCGATATGGCGTTGGCGGCCCTTTCGCAGGGTGAAGAAGATTAGCACGCCGACGGGCGAAGACGAATGATTGGGAACGGGTAGTAGATGGCGAAAACGAACGTGGCCGAGGCACCGGAAGCAGCTCCCGAGGGAGCAGACGCACCGCTGATCGATCTGAACGATGCCGATATCAAAAAGATGATCGCCCGCGCCAAAAAGCGCGGGTACATCACGGTCGATGACCTCAACGCTGCCGTTGGTGATTTGACGACTGACCAGATCGAGGACGTCATGTCCGCGCTCAACGAAATGGGCGTTAACGTTGTCGAGAACGACGAAGCCAGCGAAGATGGCGACGACCAGAAGGACGATGACGACGAGGTCGAGGCCGTCGATGGCAGCGATCAGGGCCATGTCGCAGAAAAAATCGTCAAGGTCACTGACCGCACTGACGATCCTGTCCGCATGTATCTGCGCGAAATGGGCGCGGTGGAACTGCTCAGCCGCGAAGGCGAAATCGCCATTGCCAAGCGGATCGAAGCCGGTCGCGACACGATGATTCTGGGCCTGTGCGAATCGCCGATTACGTTCCACGCGATCATCGGCTGGTCAGAGGCGCTCAACGCCGGCACGATGCAGCTGCGCGAAATCCTCGACCTTGACGCCATGTTGTCGAAAGACCCTGCGCCCGAAAGCCTGTCGGACGACGATGCGGACGGCGATGGTGAAATTTCGGAAAAGAACGCCGGGCCGACCTTCAAGGAAGAAGAAGAACCCGAGGAAGTCGTCGCTACCAGCGAAGACGACCATGACGAGGACTCATTGACCGAGCGCCGCACGCCGCGGCCCAGCGACGACGAGGAAGAGGACAACACACTGTCGCTGGCCGCGATGGAAGAGTTGCTCAAGCCCTCGGCTCTCGAAAAATTCGCGACAATCACCTCGCTGTTCAAGAAATTCAGCAAGGTCCAGCAGGCGCGCATCGACGCGCTGGGCGTCGGTAATGATTTTCCGGGCGGTGAAGAGAAAAAATATCACAAGCTGCGCGAAGAGCTGACCGCTCATGTCGAAAGCGTCCAGTTCCACAACGCCAAGATCGAATATCTCGTCGATCAGCTGTATAGCTTCAACCGGCGTCTGACTGCGCTTGGTGGCCAGATGCTACGCTTGGCTGAGCGTCACAAGGTACCGCGCAAGGCATTCCTCGACAGCTATGTGAACCGCGAACTCGACGAGACCTGGCTCGACAGCGTCAAGGCACTCGACAAGAAATGGACCGCGTTCGCTGTCAACGAAGGTGAAGCGGTCGAGCGCATCCGCGTCGAGATCGCCGAAATTGCTCAGGCAACCGGCATGTCGCTCGGCGAGTTCCGCCGCATCGTCAACATGGTGCAAAAGGCCGAGCGTGAGGCGCGCATCGCCAAGAAGGAAATGGTCGAGGCAAACCTGCGTCTCGTCATCTCCATTGCTAAAAAATATACGAACCGTGGCCTGCAATTCCTTGATCTTATTCAGGAAGGCAACATCGGCCTGATGAAAGCAGTCGATAAGTTCGAGTATCGACGCGGCTATAAGTTCAGCACCTATGCGACGTGGTGGATCCGTCAGGCGATTACCCGCAGCATCGCCGATCAGGCGCGCACGATCCGCATTCCGGTGCACATGATCGAGACGATCAACAAGCTCGTCCGCACCAGCCGCCAGTTCCTCCACGAACAGGGCCGCGAGCCCACGCCCGAGGAAATGGCCGAACGCCTGTCGATGCCCCTCGAAAAGGTTCGCAAGGTGATGAAAATCGCCAAGGAGCCGATCTCGCTCGAAACGCCCATCGGCGACGAGGAAGATTCGCATCTCGGCGACTTCATCGAGGACAAGAACGCGGTTATTCCGGTCGATGCCGCCATTCAGGCGAATTTGAAGGAAACCGTGACACGGGTTCTGGCAAGCCTGACCCCGCGCGAAGAGCGCGTGTTGCGGATGCGTTTCGGCATCGGCATGAACACCGATCACACGCTTGAGGAAGTCGGCCAGCAGTTCAGCGTGACCCGCGAGCGCATCCGGCAAATCGAGGCGAAGGCCCTCCGCAAGCTCAAGCACCCGAGCCGCAGCCGTAAAATGCGCAGCTTCCTCGACCAGTAAGGACGGGGTAATAAAAGCGGGGAGTAACAATGGCAGGCCGTACATTTGAGGCATGGACCGTCGGCGACAAAATCGTCCATGACTTGCGCCGCACTGTAACCGAGACCGACAATCTGTTGGTCACGACCCTGACCCACAACCCGCAACCGCTGCATCTCGATGCGGAATATGCCGGAGCTACCGAATTTGGCCGGATCGTCGTCAATGGCATTTTCACTTTCGGTCTGATGGTCGGGATCAGTGTCAGTGAAACGACACTGGGCACGCTGATTGCCAACCTTGGCTATGACAAGGTCGCGATGCCAAAGCCGGTTTTCGTGGGCGACACGTTGCGTGCCGAGACCGAGGTTGTGGAGCTTCGCGACTCAAAGTCGCGGCCCGATGCCGGGATCGTCATTTTCTCGCACCGTATGCTCAACCAGCGCGACGAGGTCGTCTGCACCTGCCTGCGGACGGCATTGCTGAAGCGCGCATGAGGTTGCGGTCACTGCTCTTCGTGCCGGGCGACCGGCCCGACCGGATGGAAAAAGCGGCGGCATCAAGCGGGGCCGACGCCCTGATCCTCGATCTTGAGGATGC
>JANNCK010000021.1:0-2297 GCA_031386545.1 Sphingomonadales bacterium | reverse complement strand
TTTCAGGCCGGCTGCGCTGAACAGGGTTTCGCCGCCACTTTCCGGCTCGTCGAGGTAGATCATCGCAGTCCAGCTGCGTTGCCCGCCGCGCTTCTTTTCAGACTGCCAGTAAACCTCGCTGACATGGAAATAATCATGATGACCCTTGAACTGCTGGCCGACGGCATAGCGCTGCCCTTGCAGCGTTTCGCCCTGGCGGGGCTTCATGCCCATCAATTCGCAAATCCGGCGGTCGATGCCGTCGACGAAGGGATGCCAGCGGTCAAGATCGCAGCTTTCGGACGTGCGGAAGTCGGGATCGTCAGTCGCGGACAGCAATCCCGACGGTTTACGATCCGAGTCGATCATCGCGATCAGGCCGCCGCATTCGCGCGCGCTCAGGAAATTCTGGAGCAGAAAGACTTCGAATCCGATGCCGGAGACGATCTGCATACCGGGTGCCTTTTTCAGGCGACCGGACACTGATTTGCCGATTTCGGCGAGGCGCGCTTCGGACACGGCGTTACTGCGCCCGTACCGCGATAAAATCATGCCCCGCCATCGTCATCCCTTTGCCATGTCGGCATCAGGATAGGCGAAGGCGGGGCAAGGTTTCCAGTCGCAATCGTTACCCGAAGAAGCCGTAGATCGCATCAACGACCTGGCCTGACCTCAGATCGACGAGCAGGACATCCTCGTAATAGCGGACCCAACGATAGGGACCGTACACCGGCGGCAGGCGGTAGCTGTACGGATCACTGATCCAATATTGCTGGTCGTAGAGAACATACGACAGGCTGAACCCGACCGAGAAGCGCCGATAGCCATAATTCCAGCCGTACGGCGCATAATAGCGGTCGTTCCGGAACAGGCTACGGTTGCTGTAGCGATAGCGCTGCCAGTCATAACGCTGGTCACGCCGCCAATCACTGCTCCAACTGTGGTTCCAGTTACGATATTGGTTCTGCCACTGGCGCCGCTGGTCGTAACGGTTGTTACTGCGCCAAGTATCGTTGCGCCCATCGCCGCGCCATGTATCGTTCCGCCATACATCGTTGCGCCACGTATCGTTGCGACGGTTGTCGTTCCAGCGCCCGTCATGACGATTGGCTTCATTGCGCCAGCCGTCATTGCGCTGTGTGTCGTTGCGCCATGTGTCGTTGCGCCATGTGTCATTGCGGCGCTGGTCGTTCCACCGCCCCGCATGGCGCCCGTCATTCTGCCCGTCATTCCGCCATGTATCACGGCGACTCTCGCCGTGTTGCGGCTGTGGGGGAACAGCAACGACTGGCGGGGACTGGCGTGACCAGTCGGGGCGTCCGCCGCCGTTCGCGCCACCATTGTTGAAACCGCCATCGATGCGCGGGTCACGGTTCGCATTCCAGCGCCGATCGACGGGCGGTGTGTCAGGCGTGGTTGAAGGTGTTGGAGCGACGGGCGCTGAAGGTTGATAGACCTGTGTGGCGGGTTCGCGCCCTTGCCAGCCGCCGTCGGGTCGACGCTGTGCGCCGTCGGGCGCGGGTCGTCGCTGACCATCGATACGACCGTCACCTCCAACATGCATAACCGGCTCGCGGCGCTCTTCCTGCGCCATCCGCGCCTGAACACGTTCCGGAATCGGAGTTGGTTCTTCAGCGGTCGCGCCTTCGGCCATACGGCGGCCCTGGTTTGGCTCCTCCTGAGCAAGCGCTGGGGTAAAGGCAGTCGCTGCCAGCAATGCAGCAAGGGCGAATGTCTTTTTCATGGATTTCATTCCGTGGAGCGCGCGTGCACGATTGTCGCTGCGTCCCATATGACGTGTGTGACCGAGTCGGGCTGAACGAAGTCTGGCAAGACGCTTAATCTGCGTGAAAGCAAATCCTGGTGTGGCGACCTAGCGCGCCACCGGCGGTGTGAGTGCCGGAACTCGTCGGGCCGCATCGCGCGGATCAATGCCAGGCGGAGGGGCAGCAACGATGGTTTCTTCACCGCGCATGGCAGCGGCGGCGCGGTGAATGGCGCGGCGCAGGCGGGTGTAAGTGCCGCAGCGGCAGATATTGGTGATGGCCGCATCGATATCGGCGTCGGTCGGGCGGTTGCCGGTGGTCCGCAGCAATACGGTCACCGCCATCACAATACCCGGCGTACAAAACCCGCATTGCGGCACTTGTTCGGCGACCATCGCTTGCTGCACCGGGTGGCTACGGTCCCGCGACAGCGCCTCGATTGTGGTGACGAAGCTACCCTCGACCTGTTGCAACGATACCGTGCAACTGCGCACCGCACGTCCGTCGATGTCAACGGTACACGCCCCGCAATCGCCGGTGCCGCACCCGTAT
>JANNCK010000011.1:0-3031 GCA_031386545.1 Sphingomonadales bacterium | reverse complement strand
GCCCTCGACGACACCCGAATGGACCTGGTCGAGGATGGTGCGAACATGGTCGCCTTCGGTCTGGCGCGCGATGGTCCGCAGGGCTTCTTCCAGCGGGGTCACCAGCGACAGCGTGGCAAGCTGGCGGGTGAACAGGGTCAGTGCCTTGGCACTCAAGCGGCGCGGGCCGATAAGGGCGTTGATCGAGGCCAGCGGCGAGCCAGCGCGCGACTTGTCGCTCGACGATGCATCGAGGCGGACCACATAGAACCGCCGTGCGCCCAGTTTTGTGCGCGCATCGTCGAGACTGGCGGCAGCCACCGATCCGCGCCGCTCGCGTCCGGCGGTGTCGATGACATGATAGTCGAACTCAGCCACGGGCGGAGTCCCCTCCCAATCCGACTTGGCTGAGCTTGTCGAAGCCCCCTTCTTCTTTGCCAACGCTCGAGGAAGGAGAAGAACCCTTCGACAAGCTCAGGGAAGTCGGGTTCTTACCCATCGTCGCTTCCTCGCCGCGAAATGCGGACGGCTTCCTCGGGCGTGGTCAGCCCCTCGCGGACCAGCGCGCGGGCGGCAGCGCCAAGATTAGGCGATTTCGCAAAGGCGTGGCGCGCGATCGCATCTTCGCCGCCGTCGTCGTTGATCAGGCGGCGGATGGTATCATCGATGCGGATCGCCTCGAACACGCCGACGCGGCCCTTGAAACCGGTGTTGCCACATGACGCACAGCCGCCCGGTTCGTAAATGACTGCACCTTCATCGACATCGAGCAATTTCGCCACTGCCGCATCGGCAGCCATGGCACGCCGACATTCGGGGCACAGCCGCCGCACAAGCCGCTGGGCGATGACAGCGCGAAGTGTGGAGGCAAGCAGGAACGGCTCGACTTTCATATCGCGCATCCGGGTGATTGCGCCTGCGGCGTCGTTGGTGTGCACAGTCGACAGCACGAGATGCCCGGTCAGCGAGGCCTGTACCGCGATTTCAGCGGTTTCGCGGTCGCGGATTTCGCCGACCATCACGACATCGGGATCCTGGCGCAAAATCGCACGCAGACCCGCGGCAAACGTCAGCCCTACCTTTGAATTGACCTGAGTCTGTCCGACCCCGTCGATAGCATATTCAACCGGATCCTCGACGGTCAGGATATTGCGCGTGCCGTCGTTGAGCAGGCGCATTCCCGCATAGAGTGTTGTCGTCTTGCCGCTGCCGGTCGGGCCTGTGACAAGGATGATGCCATTGGGTTCGGACAGCGCGTCGTTCAGCAGCGCGAGTGTCGCCGGCGTCATGCCGAGCACGTCGAGATCGATCCCGGCATTATCCTTGTCGAGCAGTCGCAATACGACGCGCTCGCCCGCGCGGCTTGGCAAAGTGGAAACACGGACATCGAGCAATTTACCGCCCAACGTCAGACCGATGCGCCCGTCCTGCGGTACACGGCGTTCGGCGATGTCGAGCCGTGCCATCACCTTCACCCGGCTTACGATCACCGGTGCGACATGCGGCGGCATCCGGAGGGTTTCGCGCAGCACACCGTCGATCCGCATCCGCACCACAAGCCCGCTCTCGTATGGCTCGATATGAATGTCGGAAACACCCTGCCGGACGGCCTCGGCAATGATGCCGTTGAT
Source organism: Sphingomonadales bacterium (assembly GCA_031386545.1). Lineage (GTDB taxonomy): Bacteria > Pseudomonadota > Alphaproteobacteria > Sphingomonadales > Sphingomonadaceae > Sphingomonas_O. The sequence continues at coordinate 1,421 of JANNCK010000011.1, read as the reverse complement.
GAGCCGGATCGCGGGGGCATCGTCGGCGGTGTCGAGCAAATCCTCGGCACTCGGGATGCCGCTCGCTAGCGCGTCGATTTCTTCTGCGCCCATCGCCACCGCTGCGGCTTCGCCGTCGGTCATATAGTGGTCGGAGAGCAGCCGGTCGAAAGCGGGTGCACCGACCGAGCTTATATCGAACGACTGGGCGAGGTGGCGGCGCACCTCGAGCAGGATGTGCGGGTCGGCCCCTTCGCGCAGGGCGACCGACAAGCGTCCATTTTCGCCCGGTTGCAGCACCACCCCGAATTTACGCGCAAAGGCGTAGGGAATGGTTGCGATCGGCAAGGCTGTGTCGATGTCGCTCATTTGTCTTTCGGCGGCGGTGCGCGACGAATGATTTGAGTCGAGGATTTCGACGGCAAAATCTGTGGCGGGGGGGGCGGTGAAGCTTCGCCCGGGACAGCTTCCGGTGACGCGGCCGGTCCCGGCGGTTGTACGCCCATATAGTCACGCATCAGTTCGTCGATTGACGGCTCGACATTGGGATTACCGATCAATTGCTGCGAACGGACATAGCCGTAACGGCGTTCGGCATAGGCCTTAGCATCGGCGGCGGTGCGCAGGATTGTCGGACGGATGAAGACCATGAGATTGGTTTTGCCGCGCGACTTGCTGCGCGAACGGAACAGCTCGCCGAACAGCGGAATGTCGCCAAGGATCGGGGTTTTCTCAAGCGTGCGGCGCTCGTTGTCGTCGAGCAAGCCACCAATCGCCATGATCTGGCCGTCGTCCACCGTCATCGTTGTCTGGATTTCGCGCTTGTTGAGGATGAGGTCGGACGAGTTATTGGTGACCGCCCCGGCAATCGAGCTGACCTCCTGACGCAGGAACAGCTTGATCGACCCGCCCTCGCCGATCTGTGGTTTGACCTCTAGCTGAATGCCGACATTCTGGCGCTGCACTGTGCGAAAGGCATTGTTGAAATTGCCGCCGAGCGCTTCGCCAGTTGTCACCGGAATTTCCTGCCCGACGAGAATTTTCGCCTCTTGATTGTCGAGGGTCACGACTGATGGCGTTGACAACAGGTTCGACTGGTTATCCTGACTGACGGCGTTGATGATCGCACCGAGATACAGGTTATTCCCGAGTCCGAATGCGGCCCCCGCAGTGCCGCCGGTCGCCGCATTTACCGCACCGAGCGCGCCTTGCAGCAAGGTGCTGGCATTCGAATTGCCCGACGACGTGGTCGTTGTTGTGCCATTGACTGTAGTCGTGGTGGTCGTCCCGCCACTCAGCTGGTTCTGGAGCAGGCCCCCCGCAATCGGCACGATAGAGGGCGTCACATTGGAATAGGTCGTAAAAGCCCCGCCGTTCGGCCCGCCAAACGCGAGCTGAATGCCGAGCTTTTTCGCCGCCGTATCCGAAATTTCGACGATAAT
>JANNCK010000427.1:0-2617 GCA_031386545.1 Sphingomonadales bacterium | reverse complement strand
GAGCCAATCGCCGTCGGCAATGCGCTCGGCCAGACCGAAGCGGGCGCTGGTCCGGTTAAGGGTTGCACCCCGCGTTGGGCGATTTGACGACACGACCACATCGTATCAGCTTATTTGGAACATATATAGAACAATTGTTGCCGCTGATGTTTCCAGCGTGGCAAACGGATCATTATCGTTATGCTACCGAAACAAATTGCCTGTGGGGGAGCGATTGTGGGCGCGGTGGCGGGCAAGCGGTGGGCCAGTTCATTTGCCGCGCCGACGCGGCGCGGCTGGCATCGCCACCACCTGTTGCCCAGCCATATCCAGAGGTTTCCGGACCTTCGTCGTTTCGTTGGCGGGTTCAGCGACCTTGGCTTTCGTCTCGGCGATTTCGACACCAACGGGATGTTTCTGCCCGCCGAAGAGTGCATCGCCCAGACTGCGCGCCTGCCGCTCCACCGGGGGCCGCACTGGCATTATAATGATATTGTCATCGCGGCGCTTGATGCGATCCGCCTCAGCCGGCGTCGCGCGGGGCTAAGCCGTTGCGCCCAGTTCGGGGCGTTGCGTGCGCTTCAGGAACAGCTTCGGGCGGCGTTGCAGACGTCGGCGCGCAATGCCGACGTTGCGCTCGGTAGCCGCGATCCGTTCGGGCGGACACCGGTGCTTGCTGTGCTCGACAGACAGACCGATGCGCTGTTTGCTGCTGCGCTTGGTCAGACTTAGGCGCGTAGCGCCTGGCCGAGGACGCCGTGCCAGCGGCCGAGTTGCTGCCCGCGTATCGCATCGGGCATCATTGGTTGCCAGCGGCTCGCGGCGCGCCACCGCTCGCCGAAATCAACGGCATTGGCAAACATGCCGCATCCGACCCCGGCGAGTGCCGCCGCGCCCAGCGCCGTTGTCTCGTGGCTCGCTGGCATTTCGACTGGCGTATCGAGAATATCGCTCAGAAACTGCGCGAACCACGCGTTTTGCGCCATGCCGCCGTCGATTCGGAGTGCCGCCGGTTTGCTTGCGCCGTCTGCCGCCATGGCATCAGTGAGGTCGCGGGTCTGGAAGGCAATGCTCTCAAGCGTCGCGCGCACCAGATCAGCAGCGGTGGTATCGAGCGTCAGGCCGTGCACCGACCCGCGTATGTCGGCCCGCCAGTGCGGCGCGCCAAGGCCGACAAAGGCGGGAATGACCGTCACCCCGTGATCGTCCTTTGCCGCGCGCGCCAATTCTTCGGTTTCGGCGGCGCTATCGACGAGGCAGAGTTTGTCGCGCAGCCATTTGACGGCGGCGCCCGCGACAAAGATCGATCCCTCCAGTGCATAGGCGCGGTCGCTGCCGATTTCGTAGGCCGGTGTGGTCAGCAACCGATGGGTCGAGGCCAAGGCCTTGGCCCCGGTATTCATCAACATGAAACAGCCAGTGCCATAGGTCGATTTGACCATGCCTGGCGTGTAACACGCTTGCCCGATCAGTGCGGCCTGCTGGTCGCCCGCCATGCCGAGAACGGGAATGCTCTTGCCAAACAGCGCGGGGTCGGTGTCGCCGAAATGATGGGCGTTGGGGTGGACGTCGGGGAGCAGGTCTTCCGGAATATCGAACAGGCGCAGCAGCTCGGCATCCCATTGCCGCCGGTGGATGTCGTACAACATCGTGCGGCCAGCATTGGTCCAGTCGGTCGCGTGGACACGCCCGCCGGTCAGCCGCCACAGCAGGAACGAGTCGATTGTCCCCGCCGCCAGCTCGCCCTTCGCCGCACGGTCGCGTGCGCCGGGGACAGTGTCGAGCAGCCATTTGATTTTGGTCGCCGAGAAATAGGGGTCGAGCAGCAGGCCGGTTTTCGCCTGTACCATCGGCTCGACCCCGTCGGCCTTCATCGCCGCGCATAGGTCCGCCGTGCGCCGGTCCTGCCAGACGATGGCGTTGTGGATCGGGGTGCCGGTTACGCGGTCCCAGATGACAATTGTTTCGCGCTGGTTGGTGATGCCGATGGCGGCGGGATAATCATTGCCGATGACTTCGCGTGTTACCGCCAGTGTCGTCGCCCAGATGGTTTCGGCGTCGTGTTCGACCCAGCCGGGCTGTGGATAAATCTGTGGAAATTCCTGTTGAGCGGTCTGCAACGGCACGCCGTCCGCCGAGAAGCGAATGGCGCGGCTGGAGGTGGTCCCTTGGTCGATGGCCAGCAAGGTTTTCGTCATTTTCCCTCCAGATACGCCGCAACCCGCGCTTTTTGCGCGTCGTCCATAGCCAGCCCGGTCTTGCTCCGCCGCCAGATGACATCATCGACGGTCGTCGCCCATTCATGGCCGACCATCCAGTCCACTTCACGCGAGAATAATCCCCCACCGAAGTCTTCGCCCATGTCGTCGGCGGTCCCGATCATGTCGAACATCATCGTGCCATAGGCGCGGCCCATCCGGTGCGACTGCGCCTCGTCCAGAAACGGATAAGTCCGGCGCACTTCGGCGAGGAATCCGTCGAAATCGTGCATATCGCCGCCTGGAAAGCGTGCATCTCGGCTGGCGGTCGAAGCGTGCCCGAGTTTGCCGAGTGCCTCCTCGGCGAGATGCCGCGCCGTCGTGATTTTGCCGCCGAACACGCTCAATAACAGCGGCGCCCCAGAATCGTTGACGCCGTC
>JANNCK010000405.1:0-3319 GCA_031386545.1 Sphingomonadales bacterium | reverse complement strand
TGCCGCGGCTGACGGGGCATTCTCTACGTCGTGAACATGGCCGTGCGCTCGACGAGCGCGCAGCTTGTTTCGTCGGTGTGGAATCCGATCCCCGAGGGGCGTTTGACTCCCGGCAGCAACGCCACTTCGCAGAGTTCGCGCACTATACCCTCGATCCGTACCCAGTGGACCATGTCGCCGCTCGTCAGGTCGAATGCGGCAAGGCCGCAGCGCAGCTAGGCACGGTGTCGGGCAAGCGCGCCATCGACAGCCCAACGATTGCATGGTTGCCGACCAAGGTCAGCCCGCGTGCATAGCCGGGACAGAAGGCGACAGCTTCGAAACGCCCGGTCGCCGCATCCGCATAGTCGAATTCGCCGCGCCCCGAATTGAGCAGCCATAGCTTGCCGCCGTGCAGCCGCGGCGAATGGGGCATCGACAGTCCTTCGGCAACAAGCGCGTCACTGGCCACATCGATCACCACGCCACCGTCGCGATGCGCGTCGCGCCAGCCGCGGGCGACATCGGATTGAGTCAAAATTATGGTTTTGCGGACGGCCATTTTTTCAATTAGTAATATCGTCGGCCGCCAGTCGACTGACGTGCGCGTCCTGTCAGGAAGGATAGTGCACATGGCGGACGATTATGGCGCGTCGACGAGCGCGGGCAATCTCGGCACGGTTACTGTCGGCGGTTCGGCCACCGGCACTCTGGAGGCCGGTGCCGATCGCGACTGGTTCCGGATCACGCTGGTTGCGGGCCAATCGTACATTTTCAACTTGGACCGGGGCACGTTGCCTGATCCGTTTCTAGTCCTGCGCGACCAAAACGGCGTGGACGTCGTCGGCAATGACGACATCGTCACCAACGTCAACTTCAACTCGCAAATCAGATTTACGGCGACGGTTTCCGGCACCTACTATCTCGAGGCCTTCAGCTCAGATGGCTCGGCTGCAGGCACGGGCACGTACACCGTCCGCGCGGCTATCGATCCCTCGCCACCGGCTTCGACCGATGATTATGGCGCGCAGGCCGGCTCGCCCAATGTGGGAAATGTTGCTGTCGGCGGCTCGACGACTGGCAACCTGGAAACGATAAATGACAGGGACTGGTTCGCCGTTACGCTGACGGCCGGCACATCGTACAGCTTCAGACAGAACAGCGGCACGCTGGCCGACCCGTTCCTGAGGTTGCGCGATGGCAACGGGCTGCTCATTGCCTCGAATGACGACAGCGGCGGCACCTTGAACTCGCTGATCACCTACACTGCGGTAACGACCGGGGTCTATTATCTCGAGGCCAATACCGCCGATGCGGGCAACGCGGCAGGCACCGGCACGTACACCGTCAGCGCGGTCGTCAACGGCAGCCCCCCTCCGCCGCCGGTCGATGATTATGGCTCGCAGGTGGGTGCCGGCAATCTCGGCAGCGTCACAGTCGGCTCGTCGAGCACCGGCCTCATCAATTACGGCGGCGACCATGACTGGTTCGCGGTCACGCTATCCGCCGGATCCATCTATCGCATCCGCCAGGAAGTCGGCACGCTTCCCGATCCGCGCTTCACGTTGCGCAATTCGATCGGCGGAGCCCTCACTGGTGACGACGATTCGGGCGGCGGACAGAATGCCCAGGTGGATTTTACGGCCACGACGACGGGCGTTTATTACATCGATGCGAACAGTGCCAGCGGGACCGACACGGGTAACTACACCGTCCGCGTGACCCTGCTCTACGGGGCGCCGGTGATCGCCACCAACACCGGCTCGACAGCGGCGGAGGGCGCGGTCGATACGATCACCTCCAGCGAGCTGTCGACGACCGACGCCGATAGCGCGGCGTCGGCGATCGTCTATTCGCTGACCAGCCTCGCGACGAACGGCACGCTCACGCGCAACGGGACGACAATCGCCCTGAACGGCACGTTCACCCAGGCCGACATCAATTCGAACTTGATCGCTTACAATCACAACGGCAGCGAGACGACCAGCGCCAGCTTCGGCTTCTCGGTGACTGACGGCACGACGAGCTTCACTGGCCGGACCTTCAACTTGACCGTCACCCCGGCCAACGACGCGCCGACGTCGACCGGTTTGCAGGGCGATGCGGTCACGACAGCAGAACCTGTGGGCGCCGGATCGACTGTTCCGATCGTCAAGATCGACTTGGGCGGCAATGCGACCATCGCCGATATCGACAATGCAAACTTCAACGGCGGCTCGATCCGCTTTGCGATCACGGCGGGCCTTGTCGCCGGTCAGGACCAATTGACTATCGATACTGCTGCCGCAACCACCGTTACGGTTGCGGGCAACGTCGTATCGGTCGGCGGGACCGCCATTGGGACCGTATCCGGCGGAGGCGCAGGGGGCGCGGCTCTTGTCGTTACGCTGAATGCCAGCGCAACGCCCGCATCGGTCCAAACCCTGATCCGCGCCATTGATTTTGCCAACACTGGCGGCGACAACCCGACAGCGGGCGCACGCACGATCACGACGACCTTGATCGATGGCGGCGGGACAGCGAACGGCGGGGTCGATACGCTGTCTATGACGAGCACGGTTACCGTCGTGGCGGCCAACGATGCGCCGACGATCACGGGTGCGCCAGCACCGCTGGTATTCCAGCCGTTCGTGTTGGGGAACGTCGATCTTGCGGCTTTCAATTTCGCCGATGTGGACAGCGGCACGGTCACCGTGACCGTTGGCATTTCGGCGGTGGCGGGAACGCTTAATGGCACGCCGGTTGCTGGCATTGCACTGGGCGGCACGACGACGGCGCTCACGATTACCGGCACGCTGGCGGATGTGAATACCTATATTGACACGCTCGGGAACGTCGTGATCACGCCGTCGGTGATCCACACAGGGTCCTTCCCCGTTACGGTCAGCGTTTCCGACGGCGTGGCATCGAGCGCGAATTTCGGTGTTTCTGCAGCGATCGCCTTGAGGCCGATTTCGATCGGGAGTGCGGGAACCGCCGTGACCCAGAATTTCGACCTGCTGGTGACCACGGGAACAGCGGGCCTGACACCGTTCGGCTGGACAAATGCCGAAACCGGCGCGGGTGCCAATACGTCGCACACTGCGGGGACGGGGTCGTTGACCACGGGCGATACCTATAGTTTCGGCGCAACAGGCAACGCCGACCGCGCGTTCGGCGGTCTTCAGAGCGGCTCGGTCATTCCTACAATCGGTGGCGCGTACACCAACAATACCGGGGTCACAATTACATCGTTGCTCGTCTCCTATTTTGGTGAGCAATGGCGCAACGGCGGGGCGAATCTCGTTGACAAGCTCGACTTCCAGCTCAGCACGAACGCGACGAGCCTGACGACGGGCAC
>JANNCK010000335.1:0-9025 GCA_031386545.1 Sphingomonadales bacterium | reverse complement strand
GCGCCATGGTAATCGGCATGGACAGCGTCTGCACATCGCGCACAGTCGCCGCCTGCGACCCGATGCCAAGGAACAGCCCGCCGAGAATCATGTAGTTCATTATGTAATAAGCCCCGCCGAGCGCGATGAAGAGCGGCCAGCCAATGCCCGGCTGCGGTATCGTCCCGCCCTGGAATGCCGCAACAGTACCTCCGGCAAGCAGCACGCCCCAGACGGTAATACCCGTCAGCGAAACCCCGAGCATGGCGACCAGCTTACCCAGAAAAATCGCGTCGACCGGCACGGCTGCCGCAAGCACTTCGATCACTTTGTTCGACTTTTCCTCGACAAGGTTGGACAGCAACATGCCCGCGAGCAATATGGTCAGGACGAACAGGATCGTCTGTGCGCCGCGCGCCAGCACATAGCGGCTGGTCGATGATTTGCCGCCTGACGGATCGACCATGCTGAAGCCGATATTGATCGGCGGGCGCGCCGTACCGAGCCGTTCAAGCGCAAGGGTGGCGACGGTGTCTTCCATGACAAGGCGCACCATCGGCGACAGCCGGTCGACCTGTTTGCGCGACCCCGTGATGTGCGGTGCTTTAGGCCAGCCGGTGACGACGAGTGCGACATTACGTTTGGGATCGGTCAACAACGCCTTGGTGTGGGATTCGGGCGTCCCCGAAGGCCGGACGAATTGCAGGGTCGGCAGATCGACGATGCGGTTGTCGAGCCGGTCGAAGGATGTTTTCAGCGGCACTTCATTGGCCGCGTCCACGACCATGACGATGATTGGCTGTAATGCGGCGCCGTCAGTTTGCGCGCCGACCTTTCCGAGTACTCCCCCTGCAAGAGCCGCAATCATCGGCCCGAGCAAAAACAACAGGAACGACCGCGACCAGACCGTCGCGACATAATCACGGCGCGCAATGACCGCGGCGGCACGGAACAGGCGGCTGGTCCGGCTTGCGGTCGTGCTCATAATGCGGCCTCTTTGGCGGTCGGTTGGCTGAGTGCCGCGGCAGCCTCGGCCCCGGCAATGGCGACAAAGGCATCGTGGAGGCCGGGTCGCTCGATCGACAGGCTGTCGATCCCGGCATTGCCATCAACCAACGCCTTGAGCAGCGGCTCGATGCCCGATTGCGGCAATTCAAAACGCCAGTCGTTACCGACTTGTCCGGCATCGACCGGCAGTGCGGTGCGCCACGGGCCGTCGCTGGCCCGGGTCCGCAGGCGAACTACGGGGCGGAGGCGGTTGCGCGCATCGTCCACTGCGCCTTCAAAGCGAACCTTGCCGCCAGCGATAATCGCAATACGTTCGCACAGCCGTTCGGCATGGGCGATGACATGGGTGGAAAACAGGATTGTCGCGCCCGCCGCCGCTTGCGCGCGGATAAGGGTTTCGAGCCGCCCCTGATTGAGCGCGTCAAGGCCAGAAAATGGTTCGTCGAGGACAATGAGTTTGGGTTCATGGATCAGCGTGCCAAGCAACTGCACCGTCTGGGCCATCCCCTTTGACAAGGTCCGCACCGCTTTTTTCGCGGCATGGCCGAGGCCGTGCTCCTCCAGCAAGGCATCGGCACGGCGGCGGCCCTCTGCCAGCGGCAGTCCGCGCAACGCCCCCATGAACGCAATCGCCTCTCGCGCGGTCATCGATGGATAAAGTCCGCGCTCTTCGGGAAGATAGCCGACGAGCTGCGCGGCTTCGAGCGGGCGTTCATGCCCCAGAACATGGCGATACCCCGCGTCGGGATCGATGATGCCCAGCAACATCCGCAAAGTCGTGGTCTTGCCCGCGCCATTCGGGCCGAGCACGCCGTAAATGCTCCCCGCTGGGACGCTCAGGTCGATGCCATCGACGGCGCGGGTGGCCCCGAAATTTTTAACAAGGCCAAAGGCTTCGATGGCAGGGTTGAGGACGGAAGTGGTGGTCATAGCAGATTCCATAGCCGCAGCAGGCCAGTCTTGTCGAAGCACTGTTCTTACCTTGTCACGATGCGGCTAGACGATGTGCTGTGCCTAGCAACCTATCTCTCACCAAAGCCCTAAAGGCCGAGGCCCAACGACTGGGCTTTGTGACCTGCGGCGTTGCGCGGGCGGACGCGCATGACGGGCGGGTGGTCCTGACTGATTGGCTGGAGGCAGGACACCATGGCACAATGGAGTGGATGGAATCGCGTGCCGAGCAGCGCGCCGCGCCGCAAGCTTTATGGCCCGAAGCACAGTCCGTGATTGCGCTCGGCATGAGCTATGCCCCCGCCGAAGACCCGCTGCGGCTTGAGAGTGAAACCGGGATCGGCCGGATTTCAGTCTATGCCCAATCGAGCGACTATCACGATGTCGTAAAACGCAATCTGAAGGCGCTCGCGCGCTGGCTTGTCGAACGAGCGGGTGGCGAGCTGAAAGTGTTCGTCGATACCGCCCCGGTCATGGAAAAACCGCTGGGCGCGGCGGCGGGGATTGGCTGGCAGGGCAAGCACACCAACATGGTCTCTACTGAGCACGGCAGCTGGCTGTTCCTCGGCTGTATCATGACGACGCTTGAGCTTGCCCCCGATGTGCCGCACGCGGACCGGTGCGGCAGCTGCGATGCGTGCCAGCGCGCCTGCCCGACCAATGCCTTTCCCGCGCCCTATGCTCTCGATGCGCGGCGCTGCATTTCGTATCTGACCATCGAGCACAAGGGGCCGATTCCGCTCGAATTCCGCCGCGCGCTCGGCAACCGCATCTATGGCTGCGATGATTGCCTCGCGGTGTGTCCGTGGAACAAGTTTGCCGCGACCGCGCAGGCCAATATGGCGTTCACACCGCGCGCCGAACTTGCCGCGCCCGAACTCGCCGATCTGCTGTCGCTCGATGATGCGGGATTTCGACAGGTGTTTGCAGGTTCACCGATCAAGCGCATCGGGCGCAACCGGATGGTTCGCAATGCGTGCATTGCGGCAGGGAATAGCGGCGATGCGAGGCTGGTGCCGGTGTTGAAGCGGCTGGCCGAGGATGCGAACGAGGTTGTATCCGAAGCAGCCGACTGGGCGCTTGCCGAAATTAACGCGCCTCTTTCCGCCGGGTAAGCGCCGCCACACAGCTCGCGCGGTCGATGTCGCGACCGTTAGGCTGGCGCGCATCGACATAGGTAACTTCGCCTTCGCTTCCCGAGCGTGGCGGGTAGAGATAGGCATCAAGAATGCAGATCGGCCCCGCAAATTGCAGCCGCCGCGCGCCCTGTGCCTCGCGCACATCCTGATCGGCGTCACCGAACAGCGAAACCAGACCGCGCGCGGTCTGCCCCAGCACGCGGTCGAGGCCAGTCTTTGCCATGGGCGGGCTGCGCGTGAGCGCGACAGGAGGCGCGGGCAAGCCGACAGTTGTCGCACAACCGGAAACCACCAAAATGACGGGCACAAGCAGATTTCGCATTACGCTGTGCTGGCCCGCCTTGCCCTTGCCGTCAACTGGCAGCGCGGCTAGGCGGCGCGCTTTCCGGATGGAGCGGTTTGACGATGCCAGAGATTATGCCCGACACGATGAGCGCCCAATATGATGTCGTCGCAATCGGCAATGCGATTGTCGATGTGATCGCCAGCGCCACCGATGATTTCATTGTCAGCGAAAAGCTGTCGCGCGGATCAATGCAGTTGATCGATGCGGACCGGGCCACCGAACTCTATGGCAAAATGGGTCCGGGCCGCGAGGTTTCGGGCGGTTCGGCGGCGAACACGATCGCGGGCATGGCTGCGCTCGGGCGCAAATGTGCGTTCATCGGACAGGTCGCCAGCGACCAGCTCGGCGATGTATTTGCGCACGACATCCGTGCCATCGGGGTCGATTTCGGCACCCCCGCCCGCGATGCCGAGCCGCCGACAGCACGCTGCCTCATCCTCGTCACCCCCGACGGCCAGCGGACGATGAACACGTTTCTGGGCGCGTCGCAGTTTCTGCCCGCCGCAGCCATCGACCGTGACTTGATCGCCGACAGCGCGATCCTGTATCTCGAAGGGTATCTGTGGGATCCCGAAGAGCCGCGCGCCGCGATGCGTGCCGCCATCGAGATTGCGCGCGGAGCCGGACGCAAAGTCGCCTTCACCCTGTCCGACGCGTTCTGCATATCGCGCCACGGCGACGATTTCCGCAAGTTGATCGACGACGGGATGATCGACATATTGTTCGCCAACGACGGCGAGGTCCACGCCCTAATGGGCACCGAAGATGTTGCCAGTGCGGTTACGGCGCTGTCGGCCAAGGTGCCGACGCTTGTCGTCACCCACGGTGCCAACGGAGCCGAAGCCCATTCGGGCGGCGATCATGCCCGTGTTGCCGCCGAACCGATTGACAAAGTCGTCGATACGACCGGCGCGGGCGACCTGTTCGCCGCCGGGTTCCTTGCGGGGCAGGCCGAAGGGCGTTCACTCGGCGACAGCCTGACAATGGGCGCGATCTGTGCCGCCGAAGTGATCTCTCACTACGGCCCGCGCCCGGAGGCGGACCTCCGGGCGCTGGTCGATGCGCGATTAGGCTAGCCCGCGTTCAGACCGTCCCGGGCGTGTGTGGGATGTCGGCGTCGCTCTCATGCGATTCGACGTAGCCGCGCCCGACATGGCTCGTGCGGTAACCATAGGCGTAATAGATCACGAGACCAACGCCCGCCCACAGCGGCAGCACGATCATCGCCTCGAACGGCAGGTTGAGGAACAGGAAGATACAGCCTGCAATCGTGGCTGGTCCGACCAGCCAAAGCGCCGGTGTTTTGAAGCTGCGCGGGCGATTCGGCTCCGACTTACGGAGCATCATCACCGCAATCGCAACCATCATGAACGCGTACAGCGTGCCAGCATTGGCAATATCGGCGAGCGCGCCAACCGGCAGAAAGGCCGCCGCAAATGCCACCACACCACCGGTGATCGCGGTCACAACATAAGGCGTTTTCCACTTCGGGTGAATCTTTGACAGGCTCTCCGGCAGCAACCCGTCGCGCGACATCACGAAAAAGATGCGCGTCTGGCCGAACAGCAGGACGAGAATAACCGACGGCAGCGCGACGAAGGCAGCGATACCAAGCATATTGCCGATGGTGCCAAAGCCAATCGTGCGGAGGACATGCGCCAGCGCCTCATTCGAGCAGACCAGCATTTCAGAATATACCGGCAAGGCACACTGGCGCGCGAGCTCTTCCGATCCGGCGGGGAACGGGATGCCACCTGGCCCCATGATCGGCTGGCCGCCAATCGTGCCGACGGCCCCTGCGGCGACGAGAATGTAAAAGACGGTGCAGAAGCCGAGCGATCCAATCAATCCGATCGGTACGTTGCGTTGTGGATCCTTGGTCTCCTCGGCTGCGGTCGAGACCGCATCGAAGCCGACATAGGCAAAGAAGATAGTGGCAGCCGCACCGACCGCACCGACGCCCGTTCCAAAGCCGCCGAAGACCCCGGCGGGAAGGAAGGGGTTGAAGTTGGCCATTTCGGCCCTCGGCAGTGTCAGGATGATGAACACGGTAAGCGCGGTCACCTTGATAGCGACCAGAACGGCATTGAATTTTGCTGACTCGCTGGTGCCGATCATGAGCAACCAGGTTACGAGCAGCGCGATGACAACCGCAGGCAGATTGATCAGTCCGCCGGGCGCGCCGCCGAGTGCCAGCGGCCCCGCCGCCAGATAGGCCGGCAACTGGAACCCGAAAAATTCGTTCAATATGGTACCGCTGAAATAGCCCGACCAGCCGACCGACACCGCACTAGCCGCGACGGCATATTCGAGGACAAGTGCCCATCCGACGGTCCAGGCGAGTAATTCGCCCATGACCGAATAAGTATAGGTGTAGGCAGACCCTGCCACAGGCAGCATCGACGCGATCTCGGCGTAACAAAGTGCCGCAACGATGCAGATTGCGCCTGCAATGGCGAAGGCGAGCATCAGACCGGGCCCGGCCTTTTGCGCGCCCGCCGCTGTCAGCACGAAAATGCCGGTACCAATAACGCAGCCGATACCGAACAAAGTGAGCTGGAAAGCGCCAAGCGTGCGGTGGAGAGATTTCTTTTCGGCGGCCGCCAATATGGCGTCGATCGATTTGACACGGCCAAAAATCATGGTTGCTCCCTTTAGGCAGCGCGCGCCTTTTGACGCTAGCGCAAGTTACATTCTTGCGGAACCTAGCCGGTTATGCCCTTGGCGCAATCCCCTTATATCGAGCCGCACAAACTGGTCATTTTGGCAGCATTGCCCCCATCGACCGGCCCCCGAAGATATGGATGTGCAGATGCGGCACTTCCTGATGGCCATGCTGCCCGATATTGGCGAGCAGGCGATACCCCGGCTCAACCAACCCAGCCCCGCGCGCAACATGGCCGACAGCGCGGATAAAGCCCGCAATTTCATTGTCGGACGCCGTGGCGGTGAAGTCGTCCCACGAGACATACGACCCCTTCGGGATCACAAGAATATGGACCGGCGCCTGCGGTGCAATGTCGTGGAAGGCGAGCGCGAAGTCGTCCTCGTACACGGTGCGATTGGGAATCTCCCCGCGCAGGATTTTCGCGAAAATATTCTGGTCGTCATAGGGGGCGGTCGCGTCGATCGGCATCAGCTGTCCTTTCGTGACGCTTTCTCGGCAATCCCCGACACCCCCTCGCGCCGGTCAAGCTCGGCGAGAACATCGACCAGCCGCACGCCCCGCACTTCAAGCAGGACGAGCAGGTGGAACAACAAGTCCGCCGCTTCGCCGGTCAGGTCCGCCGCATCGCCCGAAAGCGCCGCTACGACGGTTTCCACCGCTTCCTCGCCTAGTTTGCGCGCGGCGAGAGGCGCGCCAGCCGCCAGCAGCTTGGCCACATAGGAGGATGCGGGGTCGGCACCGCGCCGGGCGGCAATGGTTGCCGCGAGTTTATCAAGAGTATCGGTCACTCACCCGTTAAGCGGCGGTGGAGCCTGCCGGTCAAGCCCGACCCTAAACGTCCGAGTTAAACTTGCGTGTCGTCCGGCGTCGTATCCGGGCGCGGCGCACGGCGCGAAGCGTGACGCCCGAGAATCAGTCCGACCACAGCGACCACGAACAGCGCGGCATCGCCGGGTTCGGGGATCTGGACGCTACCCCCGGCAGCCAGCGCAGGTGCAGCCAAAACCAATGCCAAAACGGCAATCAGGACAGGGGTGGCAAAACGGGTAAACACGATGCAGCTCCGTAAATTCCGGCAGGGTTTTCCTGCCACATTGCTGCACTGCCATATAGTTCGATTCCTGAACGTAAGGCCCCGATTCGGGACAAGTCACAAACATTAACGAACCGGGGTACGCACTGGCAGCCCCGCCGCGGCCAGCGCGCGATGGGCATCACCGATACTCGCTTCACCAAAATGGAATATCGAAGCGGCGAGAACGGCATCAGCGTGGCCGTCGCGGACACCCGCTACCAAGTGATCGAGCGCGCCGACCCCGCCCGAGGCGATGACCGGTACCGCCACTGCATCGGCAATCGTGCGGGTCAGAGCGAGGTCGTAACCGGCCTTGGTCCCGTCACGATCCATTGAAGTAACAAGTAATTCTCCCGCGCCGAGTTCGACCAACCGGATGGCATGGGCGACGGCGTCAACCCCGGTGGCGCGGCGGCCGCCGTGGGTGAAAACTTCCCAATGATCGCCAACGCGTCGCGCATCGACCGAGGCGACGACGCACTGGCTGCCGAAGCGCGCGGCAATGTCGGCGACCAGTTCGGGCCGCGCAACGGCAGCGGAATTGACCGCAACCTTGTCCGCGCCCGCCAGCAACAGCGCGCGGGCATCATCGGCACTCCGCACGCCGCCGCCGACGGTCAGCGGCATGAAACACACTTCGGCGGTGCGGCGCACGACGTCGATAATCGTGTCGCGCCCTTCATGGCTGGCACCAATGTCGAGGAAGCACAGCTCGTCCGCGCCCGCCGCATCATAGGCGCGCGCCGCTTCGACCGGATCGCCCGCGTCGCGCAGTGCGACGAAGTTTACCCCTTTCACGACGCGACCATTCTGGACGTCGAGGCAGGGGATGACGCGGATGCGGACGGTCATGTGTGCGCCCCTCCCCCTTGTGGGGAGGGGTTGGGGTGGGGGCGCGTCGCGTCTGCGACGCAAAAAAACTCAAACGCTGAACATGTTTCGGCAGGTTTTTCAGCCGCAGACGCGGCTGGCCCCCACCCTGGCCCTCCCCACAAGGGGGAGGGGAGAAGGTTAAATCGAATCACCCCGCTGCCACCGCCAGCGCCGCTGCCAGATCAAGCCGCCCGTCGTAGAGCGCCCGCCCGGTAATCACGCCTTCGATCCCGTCCTTGGCGAACAGTGCGAGCATACGGATGTCGGCGATCCCCGCGACGCCGCCGCTGGCGATCACGGGAATGTCGGTCGCGCGGGCCAAGTCGACGGTGGCCTGCACGTTGCATCCTTTCAGCATCCCGTCGCGACCGACATCGGTGAACAGTAGCGCGGCGACACCCGCGTCCTCGAACCGGTGTGCCATGTCGAACACCGAGACTTCGGACACATCGGCCCACCCCTGTGTGGCCACGAAACCGTCGCGGGCATCGACACCCACCACAATACCGCCGGGGAATGCCGCTGCTGCGTCGCGGACCAGCTGCGGGTCGGTGAGTGCCGCCGTGCCGATGATAATGCGGGCAACACCGCGATCAAACCAGCCCTCGACCGAGGCCATTGTGCGGATGCCACCACCGACCTGCACATGGCCGGGGAAAGTCTCGACGATGGAGGCCACTGCATCGCCATTGACCGCGCGGCCCGCGAACGCGCCGTCGAGATCGACGACATGCAGATGCTCCGCGCCCGCATCGGCGAACAGCAACGCCTGAGCCGCGGGATCGTCGCCGTACACGGTCGCGCGGTCCATATCGCCCTCGGCAAGGCGCACGACTTGGCCGCCTTTCAGGTCGATGGCGGGGAAAACGATCAGGCTCATGGTCGCCATTTCAAAAAGCGTTGCAACATTGCGACCCCGTAACGCTGGCTCTTTTCCGGATGGAACTGGACGCCCGCCATATTATCACGCCCGATCGCCGCCACGA
>JANNCK010000305.1:0-3548 GCA_031386545.1 Sphingomonadales bacterium | reverse complement strand
AATATTCCTGTGGCTTGAACGCTTCGATCTCGCGCTCACGATCGACGATCATACGCAGCGTGACCGATTGCACGCGCCCTGCCGACTTCGCACCCGGGAGCTTGCGCCACAGGACCGGCGACAGCGTGAAGCCGACGATATAATCGAGCGCCCGTCGCGCGCGATAAGCGTCGATCAGATCGTCATCGAGCGCGCGCGGCGCGGCCATTGCTTCGAGCACTGCCGTCTTGGTAATCGCATTGAACGTAACCCGCTCGACGTCCTTGGGCAGCGCTTTCTTTTTCGCCAGAACCTCGCGGACGTGCCACGAAATCGCTTCGCCTTCGCGGTCAGGGTCGGTCGCAAGGATCAGGCGGTCGGCAGTCTTGGCAAGATCGGTGATTGCCTTCAGCTGCTTGGCTTTGTCGGCATAATTTTCCCATTCCATCGCAAACCCCTCGTCGGGGTTCACCGATCCGTCGCGCGGCGGGAGGTCGCGGACATGGCCGTAGGACGCTAGGACTTTATAGTCCTTGCCCAGATACCCCTCGATGGTTTTGGCCTTGGCAGGCGATTCGACGATGACCAGATTTTTCAAGCGATAGTACCCCTCACACGTACACGCGAGGGTGGCGGGGGATTTGGGGGGGCGTCAAGTCGGGTTGACGGATGGCAATTCGTAGTTACATATCTACGATGTGGAGATCAGCTACGATCCGGCCAAGCAGGAAAAGACGCTTCAAGAGCGCGAACTTGATTTCGAGGACGCGCCTGCCGTTTTCGCCGGACCATCGCTGACGCAACGCGATGAACGCTTCGATTATGGCGAGGTGCGCTATCAGACATACGGTCTGCTCGACGACCGGTTGGTTATGGTCGTCTGGACCGGAACAAAGGACCGACCGCGCATTATCTCGATGAGGAATTGTCATGCCAAAGAGTCTCTTGAAGTCCGCCCCAGCCTGGGTTGACCCCGATGATGCGCCACCGTGGACAGCGGACCAGATCTCGCGCGCCGAGTTCCGCATCGGCGACCGCGTTATCCGCCCCGCCAATGGCACGCTGAACCGCCCCGGACGTCCGCCGCAGGGCGACGCGCCGAAGCGTCAGGTAACTCTGCGCCTCGACCCCGACGTCATCGACGCCTTTCGCGCGAGCGGCGCGGGCTGGCAGTCGCGGATGAACTCGGCGTTGCGGAAGGCGGTGGGGTTGTAGATCGTCAATTAGTGCTCATGTTTCGTCTACGTATCAACGCAATTTAGGGAATCTGAAGATGGGTACCACTAAGTGGAGATCGAAGACTTTACCGGTCGCTGAATGGGCTGTTCTGCAGAATCATTTTGAAGATCTGCAAATGGCAACAGGCGGTCCTTTAGATCTGGCGATGTTTGCAAAAAGTGTTGGTGGTAACATCGAGCAAGACATCTACATGACGGGACCGAAAATTGAGATTATCGAAGCTTACTCTCCTGGAGGTTGGGTAGATAGCGCAGGACCGTCAGGCGAAGGAGTATCGTTGCTGGTTGGTGCAGGTGACCCTTGGAATTTATTCCACATCGGCAAATAAGGCGGCAACCCGTGGTATATGTAGCTGCTAAGCGATAGTCTTAGCGGCAATAGTCGTTACCCCAAACTCACTCGTCCCCCCGCGTGCCGTGTCAACCTTCCCGCGAGTTCCAGCTCCAGCAACACCGTCGCCACCACCGCCGGATGTGCGCCCGATTGCCGGACCACTTCATCCACCGAGACCGGCGTGTGCCCAAGCAAATCAGTAATCGCGCGCCGTGCCGCGTCGTCGGCTTCGGCATCGGTCGGGCCTGCGCGCCAGCGGTCGGCGGGGGCGCGGACGCGCGATAGCAGGTCGTTCATAGGGCGGATCGCCTCCAGCACGTCGGCGGCATTCTGCACCAAGGTCGCGCCTTCACGGATGAGCGCATTACAGCCCTGCGCGCGCGGGTCGAGCGGGCTGCCGGGGACGGCCATGACTTCGCGGCCGGCTTCATTGGCGAGGCGCGCGGTGATGAGGCTCCCAGATTTGGGTGCGGCCTCGATCACCACAGTGCCCAGCGCCATCCCGGCGATAATGCGGTTGCGCGAGGGGAAGTGGCGGGCGAGCGGCTCGCGCCCCGGCACCTGTTCGGCGATCAGCACGCCGTCGCGCCCGACGCGGTCCTGCAACTCGGCGTTTTCGGGCGGGAAAGCGATGTCGATGCCGCTGGCGATGACACCGGCGGTCGCGACGTCTACCGAACCCTGATGCGCCGCCGTGTCGATGCCGCGCGCAAGGCCGGAAACGACGAGCAAACCCTCCCCCACCAGATCATGCGCGAGGCCGCGTGCAAAACGGCACGCCGCCGCACTGGCATTGCGCGCGCCCACGATGGCGACAGTCGGACGTTCGAGCAGTGTGAGATTGCCCTTCACGATCAGTGCAGGCGGCGCGGTGTCGAGGTTGGCAAGCAACGGCGGATACAGCCCCTCCCCCACAAACAAATACCGCGCACCAAGCTTTTCGACGGCGCGCATTTCCGCTTCGATTTGGGCAATACTGGCGATCTGCGGCGCGCGTCCGCCGCCCCTCGCAGCGAGGTTCGGGACAGCATCGAGCGCCGCCGCCGCGCTGCCGAAACGCGCAATCAGCTGGAAATAGGTAACCGGCCCGACATTGGCCGAGCGGATCAGGCGCAGCTTGTCACGCGCTTCGCTGACGGGCGTCGGCGCGGCCAAACCCTAGGTCTTTTGCCCGACGCGCGGCTCGGTACCCGCAAGCAGCCGCCCGATATTGTCACGATGTTTCCACAACACCACGAGCGTGAGCGCAATGAACAACGCCGTGACCTCGAATGCGCCCCACCACGCCGCCGCGACTGGCGCGGAAAGCGCGGCCATCATGCCGCTGAGCGAGGAGTAACGGCTAATCGCGAACACCGCGAGCCACACAGCCGCGTAGACGAGGCCAACCGGCCAGAGCAATGCGAGCGCGACACCGACATAGGTCGCAACCCCCTTGCCGCCCTTGAAGCGCAGCCAGACCGGGTAGCAATGCCCGAAGAATGCCGCCGCCGCGCCGAGTGCGCCATAGTCGGGGTTGATGTACTGGGCGATCAGGACCGCCACCGCGCCCTTGGCCCCGTCGAGCAGCAACGTCGCCGCCGCCAGCCCCTTGCGCCCGGTCCGCAGCACGTTGGTCGCGCCGATATTGCCCGACCCCAGGCTGCGGAGGTCGCCGCCACCGACGAGGCGCGTCAGGACAAGACCAAACGGAATCGCACCGAGCAAATAGCCCAGCAACAACGCCGTCGCCGGCGCGATCCAAACTGCCTCCATTCGTCCAATTCCCCGCAGCTGCGACCAAGTATTTGTAACATAAAGATCGGGGTTGGCCGCGCAACAATTTCATGTCGTTGAGAAGGACCGTTTTCGTCGGCCTAAAGCCGCGCTAAGACGCAGACGATGGACGCAACATCACCCATATTGTTCTTCGACTCGGGTGTCGGCGGCCTGTCGGTCGTGGCCCCGACGCGGGGAATCTTGCCGACGGCGGCGTTCGTCTATGTGGCAGACACGGC
>JANNCK010000292.1:0-2323 GCA_031386545.1 Sphingomonadales bacterium | reverse complement strand
GCATAAAGCCGAAATACTGGATTTCGGCGTCGTGCGTTGGATGAGTTATATTGACCCATTAACCGGCCGAAAAAAGCTCGCGTCAACCGCTTCTACTTCTAGGATTAAGTAAATGCCCTCCCACTCAGGTGTCATGACCGTTATGGACCGCGCGGCGCGCAAGGCCGCGCCGAAGCTGCGCCGTGACTTTAACGAAGTCCAGCAGCTGCAGGTCAGCCGCAAAGGGCCTGCCGATTTCGTGACGATGGCCGACAAACAGGCCGAAGACACCCTCTATGAAGAGCTGTCGAAGGCGCGGCCCGACTGGGGCTTCCTCGGCGAAGAGGGTGGCGAGCGCCCGGGTGACCCGAACAAGCCGCGCTGGATCGTCGATCCGCTCGACGGGACGACCAATTTTCTCCACGGTATGCCGCACTTCGCCATTTCGATTGCGGTCGAGGAGCCGATGGCGAGCGGCAAGCGCGAAATCACCAGTGCGTTGATTTATCAGCCGCTGACCGACGAGGCGTTCTGGGCGGAAAAAGGCAAGGGAGCCTGGCTCACCGATCGGCGTCTGCGCGTCTCGTCACGCCGCGACCTTGCCGATTGCGTGATTGCGACCGGCATCCCGTTCCTCGGTCACGGCGATTTCGCACAGTGGAGCCGCATTTTCGGGGCCGTTGCGCCCGATGTCGCGGGCATCCGCCGCTTTGGCGCAGCGGCGCTCGATCTCGCGTGGGTTGCGGCGGGCCGGTATGACGGGTTTTGGGAATCGGATTTGCAGCCGTGGGATGTCGCCGCCGGTATCCTGCTCGTCCGCGAGGCCGGTGGGTTCGTCACCGATTTCCGCGGCGGGGACCGTATCATCGAACGGAAAGAAGTTCTTGCCGGCAACGACGCGATCCACTCGCGGCTGCACAAGGTGATCGCGGGCGCGCTGCGGTAGTACCATGAAGGCGAACCGTCACCCTGAACTTGTTTCAGGGTCCACCCCACTGCCCGAATAGCGCAAGCGTTGGGAGGTGGATGCTGAAACAAGTTCAGCATGACGGCTCTTTTGGAAGCATTTTACGTTCCGGCGATGTGCTTTTCAAACGCACCCATGACCGCCACCCAGAACTCCAGATTGTCTTCGAACAGCTTCGTCGACATGCCGCCGTCGTCGAGATCGACGTCCATTTCGACCCGCGCCGCACCCTTGTCCGAAATATAGCCGCGCGCGAACCGCTTTTTCGAATTCCAGTCGTTCATCTGGCTGAGCGAAGGCTTGCGGTCGGTATAACCAGCGAAGAACTGGATCGTACGGCAATCCGAGTTTCTGGTGCAGCCGAAAAAGAAGACCGAGAAATTGCTGCCGCCCGACGAGCTGGAGATCAGCGGGTCGCCCGTGCTGTCCTTGCCCAATGTCGCCTTATAGCCGGCATTCTGCATGGCAGTGACGATGCTTTGCGGGCTGGTCGCGTTGATTGCATCGGCCTGTGCGGCCCCGCTCAAGGCCAGCGCACCAAGCGCTGCGAGATAGCGAAGTTTCATAATACGTCCCCTGTTAATCGAACAGCAGGTGTACCCGTTCTGCGCGAATCCGAAAACTCCCATTTGGGGTATGTCACAACCTTTTCCGATCACGTTACACTCGCCTTGCACCGCAATATCCACTGTCCTAAAGCGCCCTCGAAAGCAGGCACGCGCGCCCGCCATTCGGAGTCGGTTTTTTCATGACGCAAGTCGCGGCGGGGTACCTGCCGATCCTGTTGTTTCTGGCCATTGCGCTGGCAATCAGCAGCGTGTTCGTGTTCGCGCCGATGCTGGCGTCGCGCTTTACCGGCGCGCATAATCCGACGCCGGAAAAGCTGACCGAATATGAGTGCGGCTTTCCGGCATTCGAGGACAGCCGGTCGCAATATGATGTGCGGTTTTATCTCGTCGCCATATTGTTCATCATCTTCGATCTGGAGGCGGCATTCCTCTATCCGTGGGCGGTCAGCCTTGGCCACATCGGCTGGACCGGCTGGGTCGCGATGATGGTGTTCCTCGCCGAACTCGCGCTGGGCCTCGCCTATGCGTGGAAGAAGGGGGCACTGGAATGGGAGTAGAACTCGCGCGGGCGGCCGCCGCCGACGGACGGCTGATTATGCCGACTGACTCGCTGTTCACCGACATGCAGAGCGAGCTCGACAACAAGGGTTTCCTTGTCGCGTCGACCGAGGATCTGTTTCACTGGGCGCGCACCGGATCGCTCTGGTGGATGACATTTGGCCTCGCGTGCTGCGCGGTCGAAATGATCCACGTCAACATGCCGCGTTACGACCTCGAACGCTTCGGCGTGGCCCCGCGCGCGAGCCCG
>JANNCK010000290.1:0-3548 GCA_031386545.1 Sphingomonadales bacterium | reverse complement strand
AACGGCAGGGCGCTGGCGCGTGACAGCTTCACCTCAAGCGCCGCGCAGCCCGGCAAGCTGCGGATATGCGCGAGCACCTGTTCAACGGACGCATCCGGCCCCGCGATTGTACCATTGATCCCCTCGGGGGCGATCAGCAGCGTCCCCTTCACACTATGGGCACAGCACAGGGCCGCCAATCCGCGCTGGATGGGCTCACAATCGCCAAACGGCGTGAATTTATAGAGCGCAGCAACGCAGATGGGCAGGGCAGTTTCGGTCAAACTAAGGGGGTATCCGTCAGGGCGCATGCGCGCATGACGTCCCTTTAGCGGGCTTTTCCCTTGAGTGCATCACTTGCAGCTTTGTTCACGCCGCCATCGGTTTGCGCGGCAGTTCGCACATACAGTCGATGTCGTGTTGGCGTTCATCGTGGCGGAACCAACCTGGCTAATTGCGCGACGCCGTGCGGCGCTGACCGGACAGCCCTGGTGTTGGATCGCACTGACATTAACGGTGTCGCCGCTGCACTATTTGACGAACATGCAACACCATCGACTTGGATAGGCTTATTTCAATGTGTCGAGATACGCGATCAGGTTTGCGCGCTGCTGCGGGTCTTTAACGCCGGTGTAAGTCATCTTGGTGCCGGGAATCACGCGCTGCGGCGCTTCGAGATACTGGAACAGCTTTTCGTTTGACCACACGATGCTGCTGTTCTTGTTGGCAACCGAATAGGTATAACCAGGGATCGTTCCCGAAATGCGCCCTTGCAGGCCATGCATGGACGGGCCGACCATGTTTCTGCCCGCTTCGATAGCGTGACATGCCTTGCAGCTCAGAAAGACTTTCTCGCCAGCCGCGGCGTCGCCCGTAAAGCTCGCGAATTTACTGCCGTCGAGCGTTTCGGTGTCGTCGGCAGCGGGGGCGATCGCCGCTCCAGCAGGCGCTGCAACATTTGCTTCTGCTGTTGCGGCGGCGGGGGCCGCATCATCTTCGGCCTTCTTTGAACACGCCGGAAGCGCCAGCAACGCTGCGACACCCAGTGTAACACCGAGGTACGCTTTCACATTCACCATGTGACTCTCCATCCCGAATTCGTGCTGACGCGATAGTCAGAATACAGAAAATACAACAAAGCGGTGCGGGCGCAATCACTATAGCTTGTGTTGGGGGCGGCTTGGTTTTGCCTGTTCCATAGAGGGGCGATTGCTAATGCGGCAAGGGTCACCCGGAATTCCGCGCTTCGGTTGGCATATCCGGTGAAGGCACTCGAACATGTCCAGCATGATTTCGACGCCACAATCGCACTCGGATTTCTGGCACCGGCGATCGCCGTTCTCGTCTGGCTTTCGCTGCGCAGCATCCGCCGTCGGATCGAGGGGCGTTAGATTCACCATTTAAAGTCAGATGCAAAAAACGTCCCGCAACCGGACAGTTGCTTTTTAACCACGAATTGCACTGGTCACGATGGTCAACACCGCGTTTACATTTGTTTATGAACCGTCGCCTAGTCCTGACCAACGAGTCAGCCCGCCACCCCTTTCGGCAGATCATGCCTCCACCGGTACTGGGCATTTCGCCCTATCGCGAACCGCTGTCGGGCCGTGCGCTGTTCCTGCTGACCTTTGTATCGGCGTTCCTGGCGTTTTCCACCTTTCTGGCATGAACTAGTCCCTCTCCCGCAAGGGGAGAGCGACTTATCACTGTACGCGAAGGGAATTGCGTCCCCGCGCGTAATATCGTCAACAGGTTCGGCCTTCATGACCGGCGGAGGGACGTGACAGAGACGCAAGCGGCACCGCGACACCATGACGCCGACAGTGACGATGCGCTGATGGCGCGGGTTTGCGCGCGGGACGCGGTTGCCTTCCGCATCCTTGTCGACCGTCACGTTCGATCGCTTCACCGCATTGCCTATCGCATGATCGGCGATGCGGCGGAGGCCGAGGATCTGGCGCAAGAGGCTTTGCTGCGGCTGTGGCGCGACGCGGCGCGGTGGCAGGCGGGACATGCGGGTACGGGGGCATGGCTCAACCGTGTGGTCGTCAACTTGTGTCTCGACCGGTTGCGGCGTCGGCGCTTTACGAGCGACGATGCCGTGCCGGAGCGTGTGGATGAAGCGCCGCTTGCGCCCGATGAAATGGACGCCGCGCGGCTGCGGGCGGCGACAGTTGCGGCGATTGCGGCCCTGTCCGACCGGCAGCGCGCAGCGATTGTGCTGACCTATTATGAAGAGGTTTCAAACCAAGTTGCGGCGGAAACGATGGACATGAATATCAAGGCATTCGAGTCACTTCTGCTGCGGGCACGCGCCGCGCTTCGCGTGGCGCTGACCCCGATGAGGGGGGCAACTCAATGACAGACGCTCTTCATCTCGCGCTGGATCGCTTCGATGTGCCACCAATGACGATGGGGCTGGCCGACCGGATTGTGGCGACTGCGGGAATAGCAGCCGGTGCCCCCTTTGCCGCGCCGCGTCGTGACCGTCGTGGAATGTGGCGGCGCGGACGGCAGGTTGTCTTGGGCACGTTGGCCGTCGGTCTGCTCAGCGCAGGCGCGGTTGCGTCGGGCTTTTTGGGCAGTGTTGGCATCAACGTGCCGGTGCTGACGGCGATGCTGGCCCCAAAGCCGCAACCGGTCATCAAACCTGTTCGCCTTGCGCCAAAGCTGCCGGTCACACGCCCAGTCATCATCGCGCCCCCCCCGCTGACCATCGATCCCGGACCCGCAGTTCTGCTGCCGCGCCCGCTGCTCCCTGACGAGCGAAGGGCATTGCGCGAGGAACGGCGTGAGCGGCGAAAGGCGTTTGCGGCTGAATATCCGGTTGCGGCGGCGATGATCCGCGAACGGGTGCGTGAACAGTTACAACGTCGCGCCCTCGAACGGCGGCAGGCACTGATGGCTCCCGGCATCGATCCGTCAATTTCCGGTGCAAGCCCACTCGACGTCGCTGATCGTATTGCGCTGGCGCGGGCAGCGCGGCGGGACCGGCTGGTTGCCGAAAAGATGATCGACCGCCGTATTCTGGCTCGCGAGGCAAAGCTGGCGGAGTACCAGGCTGCGGGAACCGGTGTCGCGCCGTCGCAGCAATGGGGGCAGCAACTGACACCCGAGGCCCGCGCGGCGCGGCGCGAACGCTTTCAGCAAATGTCTCCCGAAGAACGCACGCAGTTTCGGGAACGGATGCTTCTGCGCCGTGCCGCGCGCCTCGAACGACAGCGACTGAGCGCGGATCAAACGCCGGTTCCGATTCTGAATCCGGATGCTAAATGATTGGGGCAGCGGTTTTTACGGACTAAAGTTCGGTGGTGGACGGCGTTATACGTCCGCAGCCGGGATGGTCGACCGGATGAAACTACACCCCCACATCCGGTCGACCATCGAGTCTTGAGCTAAGCCGTCGGCGCGCAATCACTGTTTGGGCAGGCCTTGTGCAACAGCCACGCCAGCCATGCCGAGACAAGGCACATCCCCGCCGTCATGATTAACTGGTCCACCGCCGACACGCCCGTTGCACTCAATCCGATCGCCAGCGTGCAGCCCAGAACCATACAACCGGCATTGAC
>JANNCK010000275.1:0-1655 GCA_031386545.1 Sphingomonadales bacterium | reverse complement strand
CAAGCTCGGCCTGCTCCCGGGCGCAGGCGGCACCCAGCGTCTGCCGCGCACAGCGGGCATCGAAGCCGCCGTCGAAATGTGCGCTGGCGGTGCCCCGATCAGCGCCGCCAAGGCGCTCGAAGTCGGCCTGATCGACAAGCTCGCGGGCGAAGACAGCCTCGCCGCGGATGCCATTGCCTTCGCCAGGGAATGCATCGCCAAGGGGCCACGCCCGACCCGCGACCTGCCGGTCAAGGGTGACCCCGCCAGCATCGCCACCTATGCCACAGCTAACGCGCGTAAATTCCGTGGCTTTGACGCGCCAGCCGCCAACATCGCCTGTGTCGAGGCCGCCACCCGCCTGCCCTTCGACGAAGGCGTCGCGTTCGAGCGTCAGGAATTCTTCAAACTGATGATGGGCGCTCAATCCGCCGCGCAACGCCACATCTTCTTTGCCGAGCGTCAGGCGCAAAAGGTCGATGGCATCGGCCCCGACGTCCAGCCACGCACCATCAACCGCGTCGGCGTCATCGGCGCGGGCACGATGGGCGGCGGCATCAGCATGAACTTCCTGAGCGCCGGTATCCCCGTTACGATCGTCGAAATGAAGCAGGAGGCGCTCGACAAGGGCACCGGCATCATCCGCAAGAATTACGAGGCAACCGCCGCCAAGGGCCGGATGAAGCCCGAACAGGTCGAAGCCGCAATGGCCGCGCTGAAACCGACACTCAACCTCGAAGACCTCGCCGACTGCGACCTCATCATCGAAGCGGTGTACGAAGAAATGTCCGTCAAGAAGGACATTTTCGGCAAGCTCGACAAAATCTGCAAACCCGGTGCAATCCTTGCCTCGAACACGTCATACCTCAACATCGACGAGATCGCCGCGAGCACGTCACGCCCGCAGGACGTGCTCGGCATGCACTTCTTCTCGCCCGCCAATGTCATGAAATTGCTCGAAGTCGTGCGCGGCGAAAAGACCGCGCCTGACGCATTGATGACCGCCATGGGCCTCGCCAAAAAGATCGGCAAAGTCGCGGTCGTCGCGGGCGTCTGCCACGGCTTCATCGGCAACCGCATGTTGATGCCGCGTCAGGTCGAGGCGAACAAGCTGCTGATGGAGGGCGCAACCCCGCAACAGATCGACAAGGTCCATGTCGATTTCGGGATGCCGATGGGGCCGTTCCAGATGGCCGACCTCGCCGGCGTCGATATTGGCTGGCACCGCGACCCGACCCGCATCGAAAACGTCCGCGACGCACTCGCCGCCGTCGGCCGCTGGGGGCAAAAAACCGGCAAGGGCTATTATGATTACGACGAAAAGCGCAACCCGACGCCCAGCGCCGAGACGCAAAAGATCATCGACGACTTCGCCGCAAAATCGAACCTGCCCAAGCGCGAGATCAGCGACGAGGAAATCGTCGAACGCACGCTCTACCCGATGGTCAACGAAGGCTATCTGATCCTCGAAGAAGGCAAGGCCCAGCGCGCCAGCGACATCGATGTGGTGTGGATCTACGGCTATGGCTGGCCGGTATACCGTGGCGGCCCGATGTTCTGGGGCGACCTCGAAGGCGCGAAAAAGATCGTGTCGGGGCTGGAAAAGCACGGGTTCGCCGTCGCGGGGACATTGAAGGCGAAAGCCTGATTCAGGAGGTTGCTCGCTGTCGGTTCAA
>JANNCK010000246.1:0-3670 GCA_031386545.1 Sphingomonadales bacterium | reverse complement strand
GTGTTCGCATTTTGTGAACATGGCGATGTCGTCACGGCAGTGGCGGCGGATAGGCTGTCGCTCACGATTGACGGCCCCTTTGCTGGCGGGCTGTCCGCCACGGATAATCTGATCGTCCGTGCTGCCGAAGCAATGGGCGTGACGGCGCGGCTGCACCTGACCAAGAATTTGCCAGTCGCCAGCGGAATCGGTGGTGGGTCTGCCGATGCGGCGGCTGCCTTGCGGGTCTTGGCGCGCCTGACCGGGCGGACTCTACCCGCGCTGGATGTCCAGCTTGCGCTTGGGGCCGACGTCCCCGCCTGCGTCGTGTCACAAACGATGCGCGGGGAGGGCGTTGGCGAGGCACTGTCACCGGTTGATTCGGTCACTGGAACGCCGGTCTTGCTCGTTAATCCGCGCCTGCGGCTTTCGACGGGCGCGGTGTTTCGGGCGTGGGACCGGATCGACAATGGCCCGCTTGGCGACTGGCGGGCAGGGCGCAACGATCTGGAGGCCCCTGCTCGCGAGCTCGTTCCCGAAATCGCCGCGCTGACTGGCTGGCTCGCTGGCTGTCATGATGTCACTCTGGCGCGGATGTCGGGTTCGGGCGCAACATGCTTCGCATTATTCGAGAGCGTAAAAGCGCGGCAGAGGGCGGCGCACGAGGTCGCAACGGCCTTGCCGGGCTATTGGGCAATGGAGTCGGTCCTGCGATGACCGGCATCCTGACCATCGTCGACCATGCGTCGAACTATGTACCGCCCGACATCGATCTCGGCATTGATCCGGCGTTAATGGGCCAGCACATTGCATGGGACATCGGCACGGCGGCACTAGCGGACGCGCTTGGCTATCCGATACACAGGGCAACCGTGTCACGGCTCGTGATCGATCTCAACCGCGAGGAAGGCGCAGTTGGATTGGTGCCGCTGTCAAGCGACGGCCACGCGATCCCCGGCAATCCGGGCGATGTCGCAGCCCGCATCGCGCGCTTCTATCGCCCGTATCACGATACACTGGCAGCCCGCATCGCCGGAGAGCGCCCCGCGATGCTCCTTTCGGTCCACAGTTTTACCCCGTTTTTGAAGGACCGCCCCGAAGAGAAACGCCCGTGGGAGGTCGGTGTCCTCTACAATACCGACGACCGCGCCGCGCAGATCGCAATACCGCTCCTCGAAGCGGCAGGAATCGTGACAGGCGACCAGCAGCCCTATTCGGGCAAGCTGCTCAATGCGACGATGAACCGGCACGGCGAGGCGAGCGGAATTCCCTATCTGGGTCTCGAAGTGCGGCAGGATCTGATCGACGGCGACCAAGGCGTGGCGCTTTGGGCGACGCGCCTCCGACCGATTATTGTGCAGACGCTTCAAGCGGTCCTACTTCCCTGAGCTTGTCGAAGGCTCTCCTTTTCTCTAGCGCGTTTCAAAGAAGGGAGGGGCTTCGACAAGCTCAGCCAAGGCGGGTTGAATCGGAGGCTCCCATGCATAATTTTGACAAGTCGAAACTTCCGAGCCGTCACGTCTCGGTCGGCCCCGAACGCGCCCCGCATCGCAGCTACTATTACGCGATGGGCCTGACCGAGGAGGAAATTGCGCGACCCTTCGTCGGCATCGCCAGCGCGGGTAACGACAGCGCGCCGTGCAACACAACACTCGACGCACAAGCCGACGTCTGTCGCGTGGGCGTCGAGGCAGGCGGCGGGATGCCGCGCCGGTTCAACACGATCACCGTGACGGACGGGATTGCGATGGGCCATCAGGGGATGAAATCCTCGCTGGTCAGCCGCGAAGTGATCGCCGATTCAGTTGAACTCAGCGTGCGCGGACATTGTTATGACGCACTCGTCGCATTTGCCGGCTGCGACAAATCGCTGCCCGGGATGATGATGGCGATGCTGCGCCTCAATGTGCCGTCGATCTTTGTTTATGGCGGATCGATCCTGCCGGGCCGGTTCAAAGGGCGCGACATTACCGTGGTCGATGTCTTTGAGGCCGTCGGACGCTATGCGTCGGGAACGGGTGACTGCCCGCTTTCCGAACTCCACGCCCTCGAAAAAGCGGCGTGCCCGGGGCACGGCGCGTGCGGCGGACAATTCACTGCCAACACCATGGCGTGCGTTGCGGAGGCAATGGGATTATCACTGCCAAACAGTAATATGGTTCCAGCTCCTTATAAGTCGCGCGAACAAATCGCTCACGCAGCGGGTGTGCAGGTCATGGAATTGCTCGCCGGAAACATTCGTCCACGCGACATCTGTACCCGCGAAGCCTTCATCAACGGCGCCCGGATTGTTGCGGCAACCGGCGGTTCGACCAATGGGGCGCTGCATCTGCCCGCCATGGCCAATGAAGCCGGGATCGAGTTTACCTTGTTCGACGTCGCCGACGCGTTCAAATCGACCCCCTATCTCGCCGATCTGAAACCCGGCGGCCAATATGTTGCCAAGGATATGCATGACGCGGGCGGCGTTTACATGCTGATGAAAACGATGCTGGCTGAAGGGCTGTTATATGGCGACTGCCTCACTGTCACCGGTCGCACCTTGGGTGAGAACATCGATCAGGTGACGTGGAACCCCGACCAGAAGGTCATCTACCCTGCGTCCGCGCCGATCACGCCAACCGGTGGTGTCGTTGGCCTGCGCGGGTCGCTCGCGCCCGACGGAGCCATTGTGAAGGTTGCCGGACTGCATAGCTTGCAGTTTTGCGGGCCAGCGCGTGTCTTCGACTGCGAAGAAGACTGTTTTGCTGCCGTCGAGGCCCGCGCGATCCGCGAGGGCGAAGTGATCGTCATTCGTTACGAAGGACCAAAGGGTGGCCCGGGTATGCGCGAGATGCTCTCGACGACGGCGGCGCTGTATGGCCTTGGTATGGGCGAGAGCGTGGCGCTCATCACCGACGGGCGGTTTTCGGGCGCGACCCGCGGTTTTTGCATCGGTCATGTCGGTCCGGAAGCTGCCGACGGCGGGCCTATTGCATTGATCGAGGACGGCGACACGATCACGATCGACGCCGAGGCCGGAACCATCGACTTGCTCGTCGCGGCGGAGGTGCTTGCCGACCGCAAGTCCCGTTGGCAGCCGCGCAGCAACGATTACCAGTCGGGCGCATTGTGGCGCTTTGCCCAGAATGTCGGCCCTGCGTGGCAGGGTGCGGTGACGCATCCCGGTGCTAAGGCGGAAACCCATGTTTTCGCGGATATTTAGCCTCTCGCTAGCTGTTGTTCTCGCCAGCTGCGGGATAAATGGCGAGGACAAGGTCGCGACCGCGGCGCCCGATGACCGCATCGAATGTGCTATCAGCGGAGCCACCGATTTTACCAGAGCCTGCGCTGTCGAACGCAGCGAAGGAACGATGCTCGTTCTGCGCCATGCCGACGGTGGGTTTCGGCGCATCGATCTTTCAGCTGACGGCACGATTACGGCGACTGACGGCAGTGACGAACCGGAGGGCAAGGTGATGCCCGATAGCCGGTATGAGCTGACCATCGGCAGCGACCGTTACCGCCTGCCGCCACGAAAGTGAGTGGCGCGACGATTGTCCGCCTTGCTGCGCGGGGCGACGGGGTCACCGCTGACGGGCGTTTTGCGGCGGGATCGGCACCGGGTGATATATTGAGCGCCGAGGGCGTGCTGGTTCCCGGCCCGCATCGGGTCGTCCCACCCTGTCGTCACTTCGGCACTTGCGGTGGC
>JANNCK010000417.1:0-3594 GCA_031386545.1 Sphingomonadales bacterium | reverse complement strand
CCGCCTCCAGCGTGGAGCAGGCTAAAATTTTTGGCATGGGCATCGGCATTGCCAATGATCAGATTGAAGATCGCGGCATCGAGAAGTTTCAGAATTTCGCGCGCCGGGCGTGTTGCTGCGCGGCGCAGCAGGACGAAGCAGTCTGGGAAGATTGGCCCGCCTTCGCTGGCATATTTGCGGTGCGAAGGGATGCCAAGGGCTTGGGCAAAATCTTCCTGATGGAGGCGGGTGACGTTTCCGCCAGCGTCAATGGCACGGTCGTAGCGGGTGACGAGCAGGAATGACCGGTCTGCGACAATACGCATTTCAACCGCCGCAACCTCCAACCCAATCGCGCTCGCTAGCGACATGCAGAAATATTCATTCTCCGTCGTGCCCTCAAACCGCGATATGGGTGACTTGAGGATATGGCTTGTCGGTTGCCCCGGCGCGGGGAGTGCGATTTGCCCGTCGATCAGGAGGACGGGCAATTTGGATTGCGCGCCCGCCAGCGAGAGCCGCAAGCCATCTTCGCCCGCCAGCATCGGGCGGAGCGGGAGATGGTCGAGCAACTGCACGAGCGCATCGTCGTCCAAGACTTTTGGGAGTAGTTTTGGTCCGGCGGCGCTTGGTGAAGCAGGCGTTTCTCCTTCGGGCAACAGCGTCAGTGCACCCGCGACTTCGCCGCCGAGATATTCGAGCAGCCGGAACTCATTGTCCGCCGACACGCCGAGCGCGCGCGCAATGGCGGTGCGCTGCCCTTCCTCTGGCAATATCCCGCCGAAAAAGGCTTGAACCGCACTGCGCTTGAAAGGCTCGGACTGCTTGGGAAGCGAGAAGGACAAAGCCGGCGCCTTGGAATCGGCCAGCCACGCCGCATCATAAGCAAACAGCATTTCGCCATCGGGGCCGAGATAGAGACAGCCGGAGATGCGGTCATCCCACCACACAGACAGGTGGTCGGTCATAGGTCGCTCGGAGGTGGCGCGCCCTCTGGTGGTATTATGGTGACATCGCAACCAAGCGTCGCCAGAACAAGCAGCACCTTTTGGAGCTGGAGCGTGGGCTTGCCCGCTTCGAGATCGACGATGAAGCGGATGCCGACCCCAGCCGCCGCCGCGAGCTCTGCCTGCCGCAGCTTCTGCGCTTTGCGTTCGCGATGAACGATCAATCCGAGTGACTTGCTATCCATATTACCGAGCGGGACATTATTGAAGTTTGCGGCCATTTGCAAGATAATTATTACCGATCAGGAATATACTGTGCATATAAGCCTGAGTGACCTGAATTATTCCCGCTCACACAGATTTTGCAATAACGCCTTACCGACCAACGCGAGACCTTGTTTCCACCCATTTTGGCTTCCCGTTCCATATCCGGCGCTTCAACCGCCCTAAATTTGAATTCGGGTGTAAGCTGCGAGTAGCGCAACATCATGGCGTAGTCGCTGGCAGCACACCAAAAAAACGCTGTCCTACAGATAACCATTTTGGTTATATTCTAACCGACTCGGAAATAGCGTGAGGTTAGCCGCATGGACATCGACACTCTGATTGACACTGTCATTGGCCGCGAGGGCGGTTACAGCGACCACGCGGCAGATCGCGGCGGGGCCACGCGCTGGGGCGTGACCGAGGCTGTCGCCCGCGCCCACGGTTACCGCGATGCCATGTCCGCCTTTCCGCGCGACGAAGCGGTTTCGATCTTCAAACGGATCTACTGGCTGCGTCCCGGCTTTGATCGGGTTGGTGCTATCGCACCGCACATTGCCGGGGAACTGTTCGACACCGGCGTCAACACCGGTCCGGCAGTTGCGGTATCATTCCTTCAGCGCGCCCTCAATGCGCTCAATCGCGGCGCGTCGGATTATCCCGACATCCTGCCCGGCCCGCGCATCGACGACGCGACCTTGGCCGCCCTCACCATCTTCCTCGACCGCCGTAAACCACATGGCGAAAGCGTGCTGATGAAGGCCCTCGAAGCATTGCAGGGCGAACGCTACCTCGACCTCGCCGAGCGCCGCCCTGCCAATGAGGCGTTTCTTTACGGCTGGCTCGCGAACCGCCTCGGCTGACCATGCCAGCACCACATCGTTTCAGGTGTGAACTTTGTGACTTTTGGAGAAAAACATGCCCATTTTCGAATCACTGATCGCTCCAATTGAAGGCCTGATCGACAAGATCATTCCCGACCCACGCGCCCGCGACGCGGCCAAACTCGAATTGCTCAAGATGCAGGGAGGCCAGGAAATGGAGACACTCCGCACCCAGCTGTCGGCGATTGTTGCCGAGGCAGAAAGCACGGACCCCTGGACCAGCCGCGCGCGCCCCTCGTTCCTCTATGTCATGTACGCGATGATCCTGTGGGCCATCCCGATGGGCCTGATTGCTGCGGTCCAGCCGAAAATGGCGCAAAATGTTGCGGCGGGCATGACCGCCTATCTGGCCGCCATTCCCGAATCGATGTGGGCGCTGTTTGGCACTGGTTATCTGGGGTACACAGCGGCGCGGAGCTGGGGTAAAGCACGCGGGTTCGAGAAATAAGGGGGTCGCGCCCACGCTGGAACGAACACAGCCCTTATTTTGTCACAGGGGACTGCACTTATGAGCGATATTGGACCAGCACCGGCGGGCAATGCCCTGATCGAGCGCGTCAAGGGCATAGTGCTCACCCCGAAGGTCGAATGGCCGCGCATCGACGCAGAGCCTTCGACCATTGCCGACATCTACAAAAGCCATGTCATCCCGCTTGCCGCCATCGGACCGGTTGCGACGCTGATCGGTGGGCAGGTGTTCGGGCACGGTGCCTTCGGGATTACCTATCGCCCAACGATCATGAGCGCGGTCGTAACCGCCGTGGTCGGCTATGTCCTGACCCTCGTCATGATTTACGTCTTTTCACTGGTGATCGACGCGCTTGCCCCGCAGTTTGGCGGCACGAAGAACAAGCTCTCCGCGTTCAAAGTGGCTGCCTATGGCGCGACCGCTGGATGGGTGGCGGGCATCTTCGGACTTTTCCCCGCACTCGGGATGATCGGGCTGCTCGGCGGCCTGTATAGCCTCTACCTCATCTACCTCGGTTTGCCGGTACTGATGAAGGCACCCGAGGAAAAAGCAGTCGGCTATACAGCTGTCGTGGTGCTGGGAATGATCATTGCCGCCCTCATCGTCAGCATCGTCACGGTACCGATTGCGGCGTTGTTCGGCGGCGGCGCGCTTGTCTCCAGTGCGAGCCGTACATCGGGTACGGTCAACGTCCCCGGCGTCGGCGCGCTCGACATGGGCAAGCTCGACGAAGCAACCAAGAAAATGGAAGCAATGGCGAAGCGTGCCGAGAGTGGCGAGACCGCGCCGATGATCGCGCCCGACGTGCTGCAGGGGCTGCTGCCCGCAACGCTCACCGGCCTGGCTCGCACCGCGATCGAAAGCCAGTCGGGGGGTGCCGGTGGCATTGGCGGGTCAAACGCGGAGGCACGCTATGGGTCGGGCGACAGTCAGATCAAGCTGTCGATTACCGACATGGGCGCGATGGGCGGCCTCGCTGCACTTGGCGGTGCGCTCAACATCCAGTCGTCGAAACAGGAAGGCACCAGCTACGAGAAGGTTGGTAAAGTCG
>JANNCK010000222.1:0-2020 GCA_031386545.1 Sphingomonadales bacterium | reverse complement strand
TTTCGCGTTGAACCCGATCTCGAAGCCTGCCGCGCTGTAGTCGCCGGGGACTTCCTCGGCGGCTGTGCCGTTTTCGGGCGACGTCACCGACAGCGTGATCTTGTCGCGGTCGAGCGCCATTTTCACCGCGCGGGTCTTTTCACTGGCAATCGTCGCCACACGGTCGACGCCCTGCAGGAAGCTCTTAGGGTCGATGGTCAGCAGCTTGTCGTTGCCTGTTGGAATCACGCGGCTGTAATCGGGGAAGGTGCCGTCGATCAGCTTCGACGTCAGCACCGCATGGCCGAGCGTGAAGCGGATCTTCGACGCCGACAGCGAAATTTCGACCGAACCTTCGACCTCGTCGAGCAGCTTGCGGAGTTCGCCGATGCATTTGCGCGGCACGATGATGTCGGGCATCCCCTGCGCACCCTCGGGCCGCGCAATCGTGACGCGGGCGAGCCGGTGGCCGTCGGTCGCTGCCGCCTTCAGCACATCGTCGGCGACGTGCATGAAAATGCCGTTGAGGTAGTAGCGCGTTTCCTCGGTCGAGATCGCAAAGCGCGTCTTGTCGATGATCTGGCGCAGCTTGACGGCGGGCAGTTCGAAAGTGGTCGGCAGCTCACCCTCGGCAATGACCGGAAAATCATCGCGCGGCAGGGTCGGCAGGTTCGATTTATAGCGGCTCGCGGCGATGTGCAGCCGCCCGTCTGCCGCCGACAGTGAAACCTGGCTTCCGTCGGGCAGCTTGCGGACGATCTCGAACAACGTGTGCGCCGACACTGTCGTTGTGCCGGGCTGGTCAATCGCCGCCTCGGCCTCGTCAACGATTTGCAGGTCGAGGTCGGTCGCCATAAACCGCATGGTGCCATTCTCGCCCGCCTCGATCAGGACGTTCGACAGAATCGGAATGGTATTGCGGCGCTCGACCACTGACTGGACATGGCCCAGGCTCTTCAGCAGTGCCGCGCGTTCGATTGTCGCCTTCATTCTATGCGTCCCACCCCGGTGTTCAGGTTCGGCCAGTGTCATGGCGGCGTTTGCTGTGCCCCGCAAGGGGGACGCGGTGCTATCTGATGCCTATCGCACGCCTATCGCACGGCGGCGCTGGCGGCGCGGCTGGCCAGCCGCCTGACCGCGGCGACATGGATACCCGGCGCACAGGCCAGCACCCCGAACATTTCGCCCTTGGTCGAGTTGAATCGCAGCGTGCGGCCCAGCGCATCGGTAACCGTCGCGCCTGCCTCTTCGGCGATCAGCGCGGCGGCGGCGATGTCCCATTCATGGCCCCATCGCATTGCCGCGAGCAGGTCGGCATCACCGCTGGCCACCATCGCGATGCGAAGCGCAATCGAATTGGGCTTTTCGACCATGACAAGGTCGCTGTCAGGTCGCGGCAATATGTCGGCAGGAACGCGGGCACCCGACAGGTCGGCGCGGTCGCTGGCATGGACTGCCGCGCCGTTCAGCGTGGCCCCTTCGCCAACAGCAGCGGCCCAATGTTCATCGCGGGCCGGGGCATCGAGCACCCCGACAATCGAGCGTCCGCCCTCGACCAGCGCCACCGAAATCGCCCAGCCACGCCGCCCGCGCACGAAATCGCGGGTGCCATCGATTGGGTCGACGACCCAGACGCGCGGGACCAGTAGTCGTTCGGCAGAATCAGCGGTCTCCTCCGATAGCCAGCCCGCCTCCGGATCAATCGCAAACAGCCGTTCGCGCAGCAGCGCATCGAGTTTGAGATCAAGTTCGCAGACGACTTCGCCCGGCATCTTGTCCCAGCTTGCAAACTCCCCCCGCCACCGCGCCATCGCGACCTGTCCGGCATCACGGGCAACGGCGGAAACAGCGGCGAGGAGTGTGTCAGGCACCGGCGAGCATCATCCCGTCGATGCGGATTGTCGGCGCATTGGTTCCATAGCGAAAGACCAGGTCATTGGCGGGGACGAGCGCGGCAAACATCTCCTTGAGATTGCCCGCAATCGTGACTTCGGCGACCGGTCCCGCAATCGCGCCGTTCACGATGCGAAAACCCGAAGCG
>JANNCK010000055.1:0-4586 GCA_031386545.1 Sphingomonadales bacterium | reverse complement strand
TCGATCCGCCGCGTCACCGACCGGACCCTGCTGCGCCGCTATGATCTTTCCTACGACGACCGGCTGCGCTCCACGATTTCGGCTGAACGTATTGACCGTGACAGTTATTTCTCGCTCACCGGCTGGGCGGTGCAGACCCTTCGTGCAGGCGTGGCACAGGGTGACATCCCGATTGCCCTGCCCGAAATCGATTATCGCCGCCGCTTCACCGATCCAGTTGCCGGCGGACGTGTCGAGCTACAGCTCAACGCGCTCGCGCTCATACGGACATCCGGACAGGACACGCAGCGTGTCTTTGCAGGCGCACGTTGGGATCTACGCCGCCTGACACCCATGGGGCAGGAAGTTATCCTGACCGCCTATGCCCGCGGCGACGTGTATCACAGCACCGGTAATGCGCTGACCACAACGGCGCTCTATCGCGGCGATAGCGGATGGCAGGGGCGCGCAATCGGGGCGCTTGCTGCCGAAATTCGCTGGCCGTTCGTCGGTACGATATGGGGCGGCACCCAGCGGCTGACCCCGCGCCTTCAGGTCGTGGCCTCGCCGCCGGTACGGAATTTGAGCATTCCCAACGAGGATGCCCGTTCTGTCGATCTTGAGGACAGCAACCTGTTCGCGCTCAACCGCTTTCCCGGATATGACAGGTGGGAGGACGGCGCACGCATCACCTATGGCCTTGACTGGAATTTCGACGCGCCGCGCTTCTCGGTCGCGGCGACCATCGGGCAAAGCTATCGCCTGAATGCCAAACCGACTTTGTTCCCGGACGGCACCGGCCTTGACGACCGACTATCGGACATCGTCGGGCGCACCACGATCCGGTATCGCGATGTAGTTACCCTCACTCACCGCTACCGGCTCGACAAAAACGGGCTGGCGCTGCGCCGGAACGAGGTGGATGCGTCCATTGGCGATAACCGCACCTACGCCCTGATCGGTTATTTGCGACTCAACCGTAATATCGGACCTCAGTTGGAGGATTTACGCGACCGTGAGGAAATCCGTGTCGGCGGTCGCGTGCAACTGACCCGCTATTTCTCTGTTTTCGGCTCGGCCACGGTCGATCTGACTGACAGCAACGAGGATCCGCTGTCGCTCGCCAATGGCTACCAGCCCGTCCGCCACCGGCTTGGCATCGCCTATACCGACGATTGCCTCGACATCGGGGTCACTTGGCGACGCGACTACGACACCAGCGGTGATGCCCGTCGCGGCGACTCGTTTCTGCTCAGGCTGGCATTTCGCAACCTTGGCCGCTAACGTCCGGTTCACCATGGCTGCGTCACAGGCGGCTATATGAACACGCCTTCAAGGATTGGAACGCTGAGCTTGAAACGATTTGCACAGGGTGCGGCGCTTGTCGCGCTTGCAGCGGCGCTGGGCGCGCCGGTCCTTTCCACCGCACAGACCGTGCCTGATTCGAAAGAGGTTCCCTCTGCGGCGAACCTGAATCTTCCGGCTGAGATCACCTTGTTCGGCAAGAATGATCCGCACGTCCGCAAGGCAACGGCGATCATCAACGGCGAGATTATCACCGGCACTGACATCGATCACCGCCTGGCGCTCATCATCATCGCTAATGGCGGCAAAATTTCGGACGAAGAGCGCGAACGGCTCAAGTTACAGGTACTGCGCAACCTCATCGACGAAACACTCCAGATTCAGGAAGCCAAGTCGAACGACGTAAAAATCGCGCGTCCCGAGATCGAGCAGAGCTACGCACGCGTGTCGCGTAACTTCAAGCGGACGCCCGAGGCCATGTCACTCTATCTGCGCGAGCAGGGGTCGTCCGATAAATCGATCAAGCGCCAGATCGAAGGCGAACTGGCGTGGAGCCGACTGCTCCGCCGCCGCGTCGAACCCTTCATCAATGTCAGCGACGAAGAAGTAAAAGCGGTCATTGACCGGCTGGAAGCGTCGAAGGGGACGAAGGAATACCGGGTCGGCGAAATCTATTTGTCGGCAACGCCGGAAAACCAGAATGAAGTCGCCGCCAACGCCCGCAAAATTGTCGAGCAGATCAAGCAGGGCGGCTCCTTTCCTGCCTATGCGCGCCAGTTTTCGGAAGCATCGACAGCGTCGGTTGGCGGTGACCTGGGCTGGGTGCGCAGCGGACAATTGCCCGACAGCCTTGCTGCGGCTGTTCAGGAACTGGCCGTCGGCCAGCTTGCTGGGCCAATTCAGACGCCAGGCGGGTTTTCGATCCTGTATCTATCCGACAGCCGCCAAGTCTTGATGGCCGATCCCCGCGACGCCCAGTTGAACTTGCGCCAGATGTCGGTGAAATTCTCGCCAACGATCACCGAGGCCGAAGCAACCGCAAAAGCAGAAGCTTTTTCAAGAGCGACCCAGACTATGGGCGGTTGTGGCAAGGTTGATGAAGTTGCCAAGGCTATGGGTGCAGAGGTCGTCGACAATGATGCGGTCAAGGTCCGTGATTTGCCAGCCCCGCTACAGGAAATGCTGCTAAAACTGAGTGTCGGTCAGGCGACCCCGGCGTTCGGGTCGAAAGCAGACGGCATCCGTGTGCTGGTCCTATGTGGTCGCGACGAGGCTCGCACTGCTACCGGTCCATCGGCAGATCAGCTTCGCTCGCAGATCGAGGAAACCCGCGTTAACCAGCGCGCTCAACGCTATCTGCGCGATCTGCGCCGCGACGCGGTGATCGATTATCGCTGATTTCGTGCCCGCAATCGCTGTCGCTCTGGGAGATCCGGCGGGAATCGGGCCTGAAATTGTCGGCAAGGCTTGGTCACAGCGCGCAGAAAACAATTTGGGTCCGTTTTTTGCCGTCGGCGATACCGGATCACTGTGTCATGGCTGGTCGGGGCCAGTTATCCGTATTTCTGCGCCGGAAGAGGCGGCAAGCGTGTTCGGCAATGCCCTGCCGGTGCTGCATGTCGCCGACGGCGGCCACATCTGCGTTGGCTCCCCCGACGCAGAGGGCGCACGCTGTGCGCTCGCTTCGCTTGAACTCGCGACCGGACTGACCCGTTCGGGCGCATCGTCGGCGTTGGTCACGGCACCCGTGTCAAAGGCCCAGCTTTACGGCATTGGCTTTACCCACCCCGGACAAACCGAATTCATCGCCGAACGCTGCGGTGTATCACCCGAAAATGCGGTGATGATGCTCGCCGGACCAACGCTGCGCGTCGTGCCGGTGACGACACATATTCCACTTGGCGAGGTTGCGGCAACACTGAGCATCGAACTGATCGTGGCAAAGGCCCGCGCCACGGCGCGTGGTCTTGAACGCGATTTCGGGATCACATCGCCCCGCCTCGCCGTCGCCGGGTTCAACCCACACGCTGGTGAATCGGGGATGATCGGCCGCGAAGAAATCGACATCATCACGCCTGCGGTCGAACAACTCCGCGCTGAGGGGATTGATGCCACCGGACCGATAGCCGCCGACGGCCTGTTCCACCCCCGCGCCCGCGCCACCTACGACGCGGCGATTTGCATGTATCACGATCAGGCACTGATCCCGCTGAAAGCATTGCATTTCGACGAGGGCGTCAACGTGACACTCGGCCTGCCGATCATCCGGACCTCGCCCGACCACGGCACCGCCTTTGGCATCGCAGGGCGCAATATCGCCAACCCCGGCGCGATGATCGCCGCAATCCGGCTCGCAGCGCAGGCGGCGGCCGCCCGCGCCGCGTGACGACAACCCGTCCACCCCTGCGAGAGGTTATTGCCCGCCACGGGCTGGCCGCATCAAAGGCGCTCGGCCAGAATTTCCTGCTCGACGCGCAATTGCTTGACCGCATCGCCGGTGTGCCGGGCAGCCTCAAGGGACAGCCGGTGTTCGAGGTCGGCCCCGGCCCCGGTGGCCTGACCCGCGCGCTGATCGATGCCGGTGCGAACGTCACTGCCGTCGAACGTGACCATCGTTGCCTGCCCGCGCTTGCCGAATTGAGCGACGCGCATCCGGGGCAATTGCGGGTGATCGAGGGCGACGCACTCGCGCTCAAACTTCCTGACGTTCTACCGGAAGGCGGCCATATCGTCGCCAACCTGCCCTATAATGTCGGGACAGCCTTGTTCGTTGACTGGCTGTCGGGTGAAGTCTGGCCGCCACGCTGGACCTCGCTGACCCTTATGTTTCAGGCCGAAGTCGCCGAGCGCATTGTCGCCGCCACCGATGCCGACGCCTATGGTCGCCTCAGCATCCTCGCCCAGTGGCGCAGCGACGCAAAGATCGCAATGCGCGTCCACCGCTCTGCCTTCACCCCGCCACCCAAAGTGATGTCCGCGGTCATCCACATCGTGCCAAAACCCGCGCCAGAGGGCGTCCGCGCGGCCACGCTCGAACGCCTGACTGCCGCCGCGTTCGGACAGCGCCGCAAGATGCTCCGGGCGTCGGTAAAGGGATTGCCGGGTGCGCTCGCGGCACTGGACAAGGTTGGCATCGATACGAGCCGC
The DNA here is from genome assembly GCA_031386545.1 of Sphingomonadales bacterium. Classification (GTDB taxonomy): domain Bacteria; phylum Pseudomonadota; class Alphaproteobacteria; order Sphingomonadales; family Sphingomonadaceae; genus Sphingomonas_O. Next base: position 155 of record JANNCK010000055.1, on the reverse strand, counting down.
CGCGCCGAAACCCTGTCCGTGGAGGAATTTGTCGCGGTCGCGCGCGAGCTTGGCCACAACTCGCTCTAACGCGGTGTTCCCGCCGGCAGCACGGGTGCCGCCTGCGCCGACTGAACCACCGGCGGCGGTCCCTTCTCGATCGCCGCGGCGAGACG
>JANNCK010000191.1:0-3375 GCA_031386545.1 Sphingomonadales bacterium | reverse complement strand
CGTCGACGTGAATGTCGAAACGCTGCGACGAGCCGAGTTCGCGCAGTGCCGCGTCCAGCTTCACATCGAGCCGGGCTGCATAGCGATTATCGCGGCGAGACACCTGTTGACGCATACTCATCTCCACACCAAGATGCGGTTATGCAGCATGTTCTTTTCAAAGGGGTAAACACTTACAATTGTTGACAAACCCTGCGCTATTTCGTGCTGCGTTTGCCGCCCATCGCCTGAAGTGCCGCGAGCGTGCCGGTGATGTGTCCGTCGGGCCGCATTTCGGACAGGACATAGGCAATCTTGCCATTCTTGCCGATCACGAACGAGGTACGGTTGGACCGGCTCATCAGCGGCAGTTTCACGTCGTAATCGGCAATCATCTTGGGACTGGCGATCGCGACCGGAAACTTGCTGCGGCAGGCCTCGGTCGAAAAGCGTTGGAGTGTTTCGATGGGATCGGCAGCAACACCGATCAGCGTCGCCCCCGCCTTTTTAAACTCATCACTCGCATCGGCAAATGCCTTGGTCTCGATGGTGCAGCCCGTCGTGAAAGCGGCGGGGAAGAAATACATCACCACCGGCCCCTTTTTCAGCGACTGCGCCAGCGAGAACTGAAACGTCTTTCCCGCCATGGCGCCCTGCGTCGAGAAATCGGGAGCCTGCGCGCCGACCGGCAATGCCGCCACCGAGGGGGCGGCCAAAAGGGCGAGGGCGAGAGCAAACGGGGCAAAGCGGGTCATGGGGATCGACTCCTAGAGTTGAGCACACGGCGTAGCCGGATTGGCCCCTGGGACCAAGAGGTTCGGCACGGGTAACAAGAGATTGCGCATCATGGTTAATGTCCCGAAACCATTCAGTCCCGCCGCGGCACCCAAGCGACACCGCCACCCCCTCGCCGAACCACCGGTCGCTGCGGCATTTACACGCCATGGTTTCCGCTCTTCTCCTCGCTCTTGCCCTCGTGGCACCCGGCACTGGCGGCGGCGCGCGTGTTGAGGCCCGCGCCACGGCGACCATCCAGCGCGCGGTAACTCTCCAGAATGGCACAACAGCGGCACGCCCGTCGGAGGTGACACCGATCGCCCGGCAATCACGCACCTGCTCCACGGTCGATCAACCAGTGGGTCCGTGCCAGTTGATTGTGTACGACCTGCCTTGAAACAGTGGACTTGAGCGCAGCTACCCCCCACATCGCGGACCATGCCGCCGATCATTGAGGCCAGCGACACAAAACCTGCCGGGTTTTCGACGCTGCGTCGTTTCCTTCCCTATCTCTGGCCCGCCGATAATCGTGCGCTGCGGCTGCGCGTCGTGGCCGCACTGCTGCTGGTTGTGGTGTCGAAAGGCGTCACTTTGTCGATGGGCCTTGTCTACAAGGTGGCCATCGACCGGATGGTCCCCGCGCTCAAACCCGAGGTCCAGATCGCGATTGCGCTCGTTGTGGCCTATGCGGGCGCGCGCTTTGCAGGTGTCTTGTTCGATAACCTCCGCAATGTGATTTTCGAACGCGTCGGGCAGGACGCGACCCGGCATCTGGCCGAACATGTCTTCCAGCGGCTGCACGCTCTGTCGCTGCGCTTTCACCTCGACCGGCGCACCGGGGCGGTCGCCAAGGTCATCGAGCGCGGGACCAAGAGCATCGACACGATGCTGTATTTCATGCTGTTCAACATCGCGCCGACCGTGCTCGAACTGGTCGCTGTCTCGGTGTTTTTCTATTTCGCATTCGGCTGGGAATTGGTCATCGCGACCTGGGTGATGGTCGTCGCCTATATCATGTTCACCCGCACCGTGACCGACTGGCGCGCCAAGCTGCGCGAACAGATGAACGATATGGACACCGGGGCGGCGGCCAAGGCGGTAGATTCGTTGCTCAATTACGAGACGGTCAAATATTTCAACGCGGAAAGCCGCGAGACGGCGCGCTACGCGGGGGCTGCGCACAATTACGCCAACGCCGCAGTTAAATCGGAAAACTCGCTGGCGTGGCTCAACGTCGGGCAGAGTCTCATCACCAACCTGATGATGGCGGGCGCGATGGGCTATGTCGTCTGGGGCTGGGCGCAGGGGCGGTTCACGACGGGCGATGTCGTACTGGTCAATACCTGGCTGTCGCAGCTGTTCCGCCCGCTCGACCTGCTCGGCATGGTCTATCGCACCATCCGCCAAGGGCTGATCGATATGGCCGCGATGTTCGACCTGGTCGATACCAAGGCCGAAGTCGTTGACGTCCCCAGCGCGCTACCACTGGCGGTGGGCAGTGGCGAAGTGCGGTTCGAGGGCGTTCGGTTCGGCTATGAGCCGAGCCGCGAAATCCTCCATGGCATCGATTTCATCGTCCCTGCGGGCAAGACGCTCGCGGTCGTCGGCCCGTCGGGCGCGGGCAAGTCCACCCTCGCGCGGCTGTTGTTCCGCTTCTACGATGTGACCGGCGGGCGCATTCTGATCGACGGGCAGGACATCGCCAAGGTCCAGCAAGCGACCTTGCGGGCGGCCATCGGCATCGTTCCGCAGGACACGGTACTGTTCAACGACACCATCGGCTACAACATCGCCTATGGCCGCGACGGCGCGGACCAGACGCAAGTCGAAGACGCGGCGCGCGGGGCGGCAATCCACGGGTTCATCGCCTCGACCCCCGATCAATACGCGACCAAAGTCGGCGAGCGCGGCCTGAAATTGTCGGGTGGCGAAAAGCAGCGTGTCGCCATCGCCCGCACTTTGCTCAAGAACCCGCCGATCCTGATCCTCGACGAGGCAACCAGCGCGCTCGACAGCCGTACCGAGGCCGAGATTCAGGCCACGCTCAAAGCCATCGCCGAACGCCGCACCACCATCGTCATCGCCCACCGCCTGTCGACCGTGGTCGATGCCGACGAGATCGTCGTGCTAGAGGCGGGGAATGTGGCGGAACGCGGCACGCACGCGGCGCTGCTGGCTAGGGGCGGGCTCTATGCGGAAATGTGGGCGCGGCAGGCGAGCGAGCAGGAAGAGGCGGTTGCGGCGGAGTGATCGTTTCCCTCTCCCCTTGCGGGAGAGGGCGACACGCGCGCAGCGCGGCGGGGAGAGGGGGCGGCGGTCGAATTGCCGCTCCTGCCGCCCCCTCTCCAAGCTACGCTAGGCGCTGAAGCGCCAAGCTTCGCTATCCTCTCCCGCAAGGGGAGAGGAGCTTGGCATCGCAAATGCTCGACGCCGCCCGCTTTGCCCGACTAAGGGCAACCCAATGCCCACTCCCCTCGACATCCTCAAATCCACTTTCGGCTTTCCCGCGTTTCGCGGTCGCCAGTCCGAAGTCATCGACCGCGTCATGGCTGGTGCGAACACGCTGGCGGTCATGCCGACCGGCGCGGGGAAGTCGCTGTGCTATCAGGTGCCTGCGCT